>NZ_NQYG01000063.1:0-32219 GCF_002878485.1 Pseudomonas sp. AD21 | reverse complement strand
CGTATGACGCCTGCGGGCAGCTCAAACACCAGCGCCTGCCGGACAACAGCAAACTCGACCACCACTACGCCAAGGGTGGCGCGCTGACGGCCATCGACCTCAACGGTGCACGGCTGACCAGCCACGTCTATCAGTCCGGTCGTGAACAACAACGCCAGCAAGGCCTGCTGCGCAGCGACTACGCCTACGACGACCAGGGCCGTTTACTGGCCCACGCTGTAGGCCATCAGCACGACTCGCTGTACCGCCGCGATTATGCCTACAGCGCCAACGGCAATCTTGAGCACATTGCCGACACCCGCCACGGCCAGCGCACCTACGCCTACGACGCCCTCGACCAGCTGATCCGTGTACGCCACTCGCGCGACGAACTGCCGGAATCCTTCGCCCACGACCCGGCCGGCAACCTGCTGATGCAGGACCGCCCAGGCCCCACCCGGATCAAGGGCAACCGCCTGCTGATGCAGGGCGACCGTCATTACGACTACGACGCCTTCGGCAACCTGATCCGCGAACGTCGCGGCCGCGATCAGCTACTGGTCACCGAATACCGCTACGACTGCCAGCACCGCCTGATCGGCCTGACCCGCCCCGACGGCAACACCGCGTCCTACCAGTACGACGCCTTCGGCCGCCGCATCCGCAAGACCGTCGACGGCCAGAGCACCGAGTTCTTCTGGCAAGGCGACCACCTCGTCGCCGAAAGCAGCCCGACGCACCACCGCAGCTACGTCTACGAACCCGGCACCTTCCGCCCACTGGCGCTGCTCGACGGCAAAGGCCCGAAAAAGGCCTGCCCGTTCTACTACCAACTCGACCACCTCGGCACCCCGCAGGAACTCACCGACTACAGCGGCGAAATCGTCTGGTCAGCGCAATACGACGCCTACGGCAAAGTCTCGGCGATCACCCTGGCGGGTGAGGACTATCTGGATCAGCCACTGCGTTTTCAGGGGCAGTATTTCGATGCGGAGAGCGGGCTGCATTACAACCGGCATCGGTATTACGACCCGAGGCTGGGGCGGTATCTGACGCCGGATCCCATCAAGTTGGCGGGTGGGTTGAATCAGTATCGGTATGTGCCGAATCCGACGGGGTGGGTGGATCCGTTGGGGTTGAGCTCAAACTGTCCGCCGCCGAACAGGCCGGGCTGTGAGGTGCCGGCTGCGAGTGATGAAGCTAAGGTTGAGGAGGCCAATCCAACGCTCCCCAAGCCGAGTTCCGGCCCTCAAGATTTTGGAAGTAACGAAAAGCTCACAGGCCATTTTGAAAAGCATGGCGCCGAATTCAAAGCGATGAGCAAAGGAGAGTATTTACTCGTCGCACGAGATGTAGTGAATCAAGGTACTCGTGTGGAGTATTTATACAAAGGAGAGGAGCGATCAGGGTATTTTTTGTTGATGGGGAACAATCGGAAAGGTGAAGCGAAATTTGCTTTCGTGGGCACCAACACGAATGATGAAATTACGACGCTCCACACCAAAAGTGGAAAAGAGTTTTGGCGGACAATCAATGGCAACGCACAAGATAAAACTGTGAGGCCTGCTCATGACTAGGAAATACAAAGCATTAGTCGTCGGAATAGATCCAGTCGTAGAAGACGCTATTGACATAGTAGTTGAAGGTTTTTCAGTCCGGTGCTTCGTCAGTTACAGCCCTTCAAAAATAGAGGTAGGGGGTACTTACGAAATGGAGTTCGAAATGCTGTTGCCTGACGAAGAGTGCATATCAGCTACCGAATGCAAAAAAAAGCAGATTGAGAAGCTCAATAACGGGCTCTCCTGTGACATTTATGGCTACTTGGATGGAGACGTCTTCCGGTCTGTTGTCGATTTTGCAGATCAGGATATCCACTACGAATACCCCCATCTGAATGGGCACTTCGTTAAAGTCAGCGCGGACAGGATTGATGTCTCTGTCTGTTCAATAGCCAATTAAAGCGGTGCTTGGCTGGCTTCGCTTGCAAGCCCTCCAGGAATCACACCATGATCACTACTCATCCTCATCCTCCAACGGCAACTCATCCCGCCCCAAAGGATCCGTAGGCGAAGGCAACGGATACTCCGGCGTTTCATCAGCATCGTCATCCTTCTGCTCACCGCCCATCTCGCACCTCGCAAAGGGCCTGATAAAACCCAGGCCCTGAAGACTCGAAAGCACCACAACTACGTTCGATCAGAAGAACAAGCAATCACTGCTCATCTTCATCCTCCTCATACTCCATATCTGCCTCATCTGAATCATTCAACGGCACCGTCGCATCATCCATCAGCGACCCCGGATCCTCATTCCCCGGATCATTGATAAACGGCAGACCACTCGAGCCTTTTTCTTCCTTGCCTTCAGTTTCGGGAGTCATGGCAAACCTCTACGTCTCGTGGGTTGTATAGCGTTCGAAAACCTCTGCTGCCAATCGTTCCAGCGTCCGACCGCCAGAAACGAAAAACCCGGCACCAGGGCCGGGTTTTTTTCGATCTTCAATCAATGATGGCGGTTTTTATGTTTGTACTTGTTGTGCTTGTGACCACCACCGGAATGTCCACTTCCGCCGTCGCCACCCAGGTTATTGCCCACCGCACCACCGGCCGCGCCGCCCAATCCAGCACCGATGGCTGAACCGGTGGAGCCGCCCAGGCTGTTACCGACAACCGAGCCACCGGCTGCGCCGAGGCCACCACCAATGGCGGCTTCCGTGCGGTTGTGTTTATTCGCCCCGACGGCGCTGCCCGCCGCGCCGCCGACGCCCGCGCCGACCGCCGCACCGGTGCTGCCACCGAGCTGACCACCGACCACATTACCGAGCACGCCGCCCAGCCCGCCACCCACAGCGGCGCTACCATCTCCGGCGGCCATCGCGCCTTGAGCGACCAGTAACCCGAAAAACAGTGCAGACAATGACAAACGCATTTGAACCTCACAGTTCCCGAATCGGGACGGTATGCCCACAGGGCCTATGTCAAATTGGAGACATTTTTCGGCAAAACGTTCAGCCATGAAAAAGCCAGGCATTGAGCCGGGCTTTTTCTGACAAGCGCTCGCTATCAGTGACGCTTGTGACCTTTGGACAGGCTGGTGCCCACTGCACCACCGGCAGCACCACCAAGACCGGCGCCAATGGTTGCGCCATTCTTGCCACCCAGGCTGTTGCCGATTACCGAACCACCGGCCGCGCCAACGCCGCCACCGATGGCCGCTTTGGTACGGTTGCCCTTGCCAGCGGTCATGGCACTACCAGCCGCACCTGCAACACCGGCACCAATCGCTGCGCCGGTGCTGCCGCCCATTTTCTGGCCGACCACATTACCCAGCGCACCACCCAGACCGCCGCCAAGTGCAGCAGTGCCTTCGCCAGCCACCGCACCTTGAGCAACCAGAAGACCCAGAACCAGAGCGGGCAACGTTAAACGCATGACAAGAACCTCAAAAATAGGGAGATCAAAAGGGGCCGAGATTGAATGCTGCCGACGCGCTAAAGTCCAGACAAAATCAGCTGCCGCCATGCACTTGGCGCCGATTGGACAGCGATTTTGCAAAAGGTTTTATCGCAGGCAAAAAAAAGCCCGCTGGGGAGACGGGCTGGAGACTTGCTTTCTAACGGATGGCTTCACCCTACGTCCGTGGACGTGAAAAGTTTGTGAAAGAAATCCAGATCTGCCCTACCGCTTGTAGGAGATTTCCCTTCATAAACTTCAGGCATAAAAAACCCCGTTCATAGACGGGGTTGTGAGGTCGCTGATTACTTTCTCGACCGAGTCGAGACCTTCGGCAGAAACTTGGCTTTTGGCCCCTTGGGCGCGGTGGACTTGATCTTGCCGGTCTGAACCGGATCCTCGCCAAAGCCCGCCTGATACTCCGTCTGGCCGCAACGGACGCAGTTGTTGAATGAAAATTCAGCGCCATCGTCTTCGATATACGGATCAGTCATACCTTCGCCCCTTTCAAATGGATCGATACCGGCAAAGCCCTTTTGCCTGAAAAAATATCGACCTCCAAGGCTTTTGAGACTAGTCGGTCATTACTGGACTTGCGGTTCAGTTCGACCGATGCCCGACGAATGGCCTACACCGATTCAACACCCGCACTAACCGTTGATCTCACAACGCTAAAGATTCCCGGCCACAGGCCGTTGCCCTTTTTCATACAAATGAATCTCAAGGAGAGAACATGAAAATCAACGGATTCCCGGATATGCCTGTCGTAAAACTCACGGACGAACAGATCGCTGCCGGCAAAGCCGCCGGTGAGAAATTCAAGGAAAAGCTTGCTTCAGGTGACATCACCATCACCTACCCGGACAAACCGGTTCTGACCCCCGGCGTTATCTACCACCCGAGTCAGCCGGCCGATCCGACACCCGCCACCGGAACCCCGCCTCTGGTCGCAATCGATACGCCCCTGACCTATGACGCCCACGGGCTTGTCATCCTCAAGCCACAGGGCTGACCGAAAGCAAAAAGCCCATTCATCGTCTGAATGGGCTCGCGTGAACACGGCGACTGCATCAACGCAACCTGACAGCCGTGCCGGTCGCAAACACCACGACCATGCCGCCCTTGCCCGCCGGCATGCTGATCTCGAAATCCAGCCCGACCACCGCGTCCGCCTGCAACGCCCGCGCCCGCTCCTTGATCTCGTCAGTCGCCTGCACCCGCGCCTCTTTCAACGCACGCTCCAGCGTCTGCGACCGCCCACCGAAAAAATCGCGCATGCCGGCAAACATGTCACGGATCACATTGACCCCCTGCACCGACTCCGCGCTGACAATGTCCAGGTACGCGGTGATCTGTCGGCCTTCGATGGCGTGAGTGGTAGAAATGATCATGCAAGCAGTTCCTATGTCCATAAAGGTCGCGATTGTAAACCCTGAACGAGAAGCGCCGAGATAGTAGCCTTATAATCGCAGTTCCTGACAGACACGTCGCTTGGCTCACGACTGCACCACTGTTAACTTTACGCGCGCACAGCGATACACGAAGGATCACCCATGCAATACACGCTTCGCCTAAAAGGAATGTGCTGTTTTCTGTTCTTCGCCCTCTGTTTCAACGCCGTGTTGCTCTTCGTTCTGCTGTGGTCCGCCCTGCTCTTCCAGCCCTTGCTGGCCTGGTTTGATAATGCGAGCTTTATGGTTAACGCCAACCACTTCCTGGCGGACTTCAAGACGTTGTCGTTTACCGAAAAGTATTACTCAACCCGCGATCAACTCTTCACTCTCTCTAGCCACGCAATGATCGGAAACTGCATTGGCTGGTTCAGCTACCTGTTACTCACTTTGCGAAAAAGGGCAAAACTGGCAATCGTGCCCCTTGGCGTCATGCTGGTGCTCATGGCAGCGCTGAAGCCCGAATGGCTGGTAATGAGCATCTTTGGCTATGTGACTTCGTACATCAGCGCCGTGTTTCTTCACTACCACAGCATGAACGTGCTGCAGTTCTTCATCTCGGATCTCGCCGAAAAACATTACTCCCTGAACAATGTATCCATGCACCACGAAGCAACGCTCAGAGAGAAATGCACAGAAATCGCCGACGCCATCGGCAGCTCGCCTGAAGCAGTCCTGGACGATATGAATAGAAGGTTGCCGGGCGTGTTATTGGGGATGTACGTCGCGGAACCGGATCGACTGTTCCCTGGGTTTGAATCGCGTTTCGTCCCGAAAAAGCAATGAGCCAAGCAAAACCTGGAACCGCGAGCAGGACGTCAGCACTCGCTCTATCTACGCCAACACCAGGTCCTGCCCTGGTGCGAAGAAAATCCGCACGCCAAAAACCAAAAACCCCCTGATCTCTTTCGAAATCAGGGGTTTGGCGTATTGAATTTGGCGGTGACGGAGAGACTCGAAACTTCAGGCTGAGACAGTGAAGTTTCGGTATTTGAGGCAGCTTCCGAGCCAGCAGCAACACCCAACCGACTAAACGGTGCCTCTCAAGCGCATCAGGCTCAGCAAGGAATCTCGTTCTTGCAGAGCCTATGGAGAGTGGAACGACCTGCCCGACGAGGGCAGCGCACCTTTGATGGCAACGACCGGGACATGCAGCTTGGGTTGTGTGATGTCATAGACCTGAAGTTCACACCCTTCCCCACGATCTACGAAAACAAACTCCGCCAGATAAACCTTTTGCTTCTCAGGAACAAAGGTACTTGTGATCGGTCCGCAGGTGTAATCCGAGGAGACAGTCGGATTGGCGGTTACCTTTTTCTCATACTTGTTCTTCGACGGGTTGAATACATAGTCTTCGTTGTAAAGCGTGCGATAACCTGGCGCCGGAATTTGACTTCTGACCGTCGATGATCCGCCCACTTGCAATGTCTGGCCGGGATCGGCCTGTATTTCCAGCTGGGGGAACTGCTTGGAAACCGCACTGTTGAGACGACTGAACCATGCGCCAACTTTATTGCGAAACGGTTTGACGACGGTCCCAAGTTTATCGGGTCGTTTATCCAAGTCGTTTCCTCGAACTACTTCAAAATCTACCGGGTTAGCTGCATCACCTGATGCCTGCATGATCACTTTGGCGTGTAGTTCATCTACGGTGACCGTCTTCTGCTCCAGCATGATGCCATCGGTCCAGAGTGATGGCGCAGAACTGCGAGAATCGGTAACGCAACCGCACAACCCCAAAAATAGAGCCATCATGACAACTGTCTTCACTGCACTTCCCTGCGTTGAACTGCCGATGAGTTTCCAGGTATTTAGCGTTTCCTGAAGGCGATTACAAAACGCCACTATCGCGCAGAATCACAACCTAGGGAAACCGGTGAAACGCGGAAATTTCGCCTTTTTTATTCGGAACGCCAAAGCCTGCTTGCCTGAGCCTGCTTTTGACGCACCGAAACAAAGCATCAGCCCCCCCTATTGATCCTATCGGGTTATTTTCCAGACGCCAGAAACCACAAAACCCCTGATCTCCTTCGAAATCAGGGGTTTTGCGTATTGAATATGGCGGTGAAGGAGAGATTCGAACTCTCGATACAGTTTCCTGTATACACACTTTCCAGGCGTGCTCCTTAAGCCACTCGGACACTTCACCGTATCTCTTCAAACATGTTCTGTCTGTCGAGGCGCGCTAATGTAGTCGAAAGCTTTTCCGATGGCAAACTTTTTTTCAGAATTTTCATGCGGTTAAGAGAAAAAGGCGTTTGGCCCGTCGAAGGACGATGGCAAACCGGCCAATCTCTGGTGACGGCGCCCCTTCTATATAGAAGCAGAATGGCGCGCTACGCCGGGTGAGCCGAGAAACGGTGACCGGCGAGTCAGTCACGGCGCTTTACCTGGCCTACGGTGGTGGGTAACGTCTGCCCATCTTTCTTACAAGGAATTGCGTCATGAGTGAGTTGATTGCCTACCACCTCGAAGACGGCATCGCGACCCTGACCTTGAACAACGGCAAGGTCAATGCCATTTCCCCGGACGTGATTGCGGCGTTCAACGCGGCGCTGGATCAGGCGGTGACTGATCGTGCCATCGTGATCATTACCGGTCAGCCGGGGATTTTGTCGGGCGGCTATGACCTGAAAGTGATGACTGCCGGCCCGAAAGAAGCCGTGTCTCTGGTGACCGCCGGTTCGACCCTGGCCCGTCGCCTGCTTTCCCACCCGTTCCCGGTGATCGTTGCGTGCCCTGGGCACGCGGTGGCCAAGGGCGCGTTCCTGCTGCTATCCGCCGACTACCGCATCGGCGTCGACGGCCCGTTCAGCATTGGTCTGAACGAAGTGCAGATCGGCATGACCATGCACCACGCCGGCATTGAGCTGGCGCGTGATCGCCTGCGTCGCTCGGCGTTCCACCGTTCGGTGATCAACGGCGAAATGTTTGATCCGAAGAGCGCCGTGGATGCCGGTTTCCTCGACAAGGTGGTGGCTGCCGAAGAACTGCCAAGCGCTGCCCTGGCCGCCGCGCGTCAGTTGAAAAAGATCAACATGACCGCGCACAAGAACACCAAGCTCAAAGTGCGCAAGGCGCTGCTCGAAGCCCTCGACAACGCGATCATCCAGGATCAGGAACATCTGGGCTAAGCCCGCGCTTGCAGCACCGAAGAAAAGCCCGACCGTCGTGTCGGGCTTTTTCTTGCGCGTTCGGTTGATCAAGCGTCGACAGCTCTAGGACGCGTCTGACCATCAACCCGGAAACATGCGCTTAAACATCGCCTATCTCCGGACTCTATAGCAGCAATTGCCGAAAACAGTGCACATCCGTACACTGCGCCACCTTTTGTCCCGGTGGGGCCTGAAAATGCTGTTTGTGTTTCGTATGTTATTGATGGGCCTGCACTTTATTCTGGCCGGCGTGCTGGGCGTGACCCTCGGCCTGTGCCGTCCGTTCAACCCGGACAACAGCCGTCTGTGCGCCCGCCTCTATGCTTGGCCGGCCATGTGCATTCTGCGTCTGCGCGTAAAGTCCGACGTCAGCGGCTTGATGAGCAAGCCGGACAGCTGCGTGATCATCGCCAACCATCAGTCCAACTACGACCTGTTTGTGTTCGGTAATGTGGTGCCGCGTCGCACCGTGTGCATCGGCAAGAAGAGCCTGAAATGGGTGCCACTGTTCGGGCAACTGTTCTGGCTCGCCGGTAACGTGTTGATCGACCGAGGCAATGCGCACAAGGCGCGTCAATCGATGCTCACCACCACCAACACCTTGCAGAACGAAGACACCTCGATCTGGGTGTTCCCTGAAGGCACGCGCAACCTCGGTGAAGAACTGCTGCCATTCAAGAAAGGCGCGTTCCAGATGGCGATCGCCGCCGGCGTGCCGATCGTGCCGGTGTGCGTCAGCAGCTACATCAAGCACATGCGCCTGAACCGCTGGCGCAGCGGGAAAATCCTCATACGCTCGCTGCCGGCGATTCCTACAGCAGGGCTGACGATGGATGACATGCCCTTGCTCATGTCCCAGTGCCGCGAACAGATGCGTGAATGCATCGCCGCGATGGATCAGCAGCTGCAAGCTGCGTGAAAAAACAAACCCGCCTTGTGCGGGTTTTCTTTTGCCGGGTGAACTGTACAGATTTCACTGACTCTCAAGCAGCGACACGGCTAAGCTGAAGCCTTGTACTCCCTGCCATCTGCCAAGAAGAAGTGAACCACCACCATGGGTCGAGTTGTTGCTGCTGCGGTTTACAGCGCAGGTAAGAAAGTCACCAATATTACCCTCGATGAGGGCGCCGCCTGGGCCGCGAAAACCGGGCACTTTGTCTGGATCGGACTCGAAGAGCCGGACGCCCAGGAGCTGGCCAAACTGCAACGCCAGTTCAACCTGCACGAACTGGCCATTGAAGACGCCCTGGAAAAACACAGCCGGCCGAAGCTGGAAACCTTTGGCGACGCATTGTTTATCGTCACTTACTCGCCGATCCGCGAGCATGGCATTTTGCAGTTCATCGAAACGCATATTTTCGCCGGCAAGGGCTACATCATCACTGCCCGCAACGGCCACTCGGCGTCCTACGCCCATGTCCGCCAACGCTGTGAGGCGCGTCCGCTGTTGCTGGAGCACGGGGAAGATTTCGTGCTCTATGCAATCCTGGATTTCGTGATCGAAAACTACCAGCCGGTGGGCGAAGCGATTCATGCCGAGATCGATGAGCTGGAGCGCAACGTGCTGTGCAGTGCGTTGAACGAACATGACATCCAGAAACTCCACGGCCTGCGCCGCGATGTCTTGCGCCTGCGCCGCTACGCAGCGCCAATGGTGGAGATCGGCGAGGAGCTGCAGAAACTGAGCTTCCCGTTCATCGACAAGAACATGCGCCCGTACTTCCGCGACGTGCAGATTCACGTCACCCGGCAAATGGAAGACCTGACCACGCTGGCGGACATTGCCAGCCAGACCATCGAGGTCGGCGTATTGCTTGAGGCGTCACGGCAGAGCGTGGTGCAGCGCAAGTTTGCCGCGTGGGCAGCGATTCTGGCGTTCCCGACGGCGGTGGCGGGGATTTACGGGATGAATTTCCAGAACATGCCGGAACTGAGCTGGCATTACGGCTACTTTGCCGTGCTGGGGTTTATCACGGTGGGGTGTGTGAGTTTGTGGGCGAGTTTCAAGAAATCGGGGTGGTTGTAGTCGGCACTGCGTTGTCCGGAAAATTCGCGAGCAAGCTCGCTCCCACATTGATCCTTGTCGATACGAAGATCCAGGTGGGAGCGAGCCTGCTCGCGAAGCTCTTCAGGCCGCTTCTGGCTTGTGCGCCACAAACCGCATCATCCATTCCGCGACGGTCGTGCCATGGTGCTCCTGCTCCAGGCTGGCGACGCCTTTCGAGTAGATCTGCGAACCCAGCGCCTCCTGACGCAGTTCCAGCAGCGCCCGCGAATAGTCGTGAATGAACTCCGGGTGGCCCTGGAAGCACAGCACTTGATCGTTGATGTGATACGCGGCAAACGGGCAGAAATCGCTGGAAGCGATGACCGTGGCGTTTTCCGGCAGCGCGGTGACCTGATCCTGGTGACTGATCAGCAGCGTCAGCTCTTCACGCACCGGGCTCATCCACGGCGCCTTGGCCGCCAGTTTGTAGTTGTGGGTGCCGACCCCCCAGCCCTGGGTGGCGCGCTCGCTCTTGCCGCCCAGCAGCAGCGCCAGCAGTTGATGGCCGAAGCACACGCCGAGCAGCTTGTCGCCGCGCTCGTAGCGGGTCAGCAGGTATTGCTTGAGGGTCTGGATCCACGGGTCGGTACCGAACGAATCGGCCTTGCTGCCGGTGATCAGGTACGCGTCGAAGGTCAGGTCGTCGCTCGGGTATTCGCCCTGCATCACGTTGTACACGGTGAACTCGGCGGCAATCGGTTGCTGCGAGAACAGGCGCTGGAACATCTGCCCGTAACCCTGATATTGATCGACCAGTTCCGGACGCAGGATGTCGGTTTCCAGAATGCAGATGCGTAGCGACATAAAAAATACCTGACACGTGATGGGAATAATGAACACCCAGAGCCTGCCTTGAAACACCCCGGCAAGGCAAGCCCCGCAGCGTTCACCCGATCACTTAAAACAGCTCGTCTTTCGCGGCTTTTTCCAGCAGCAACGCCGGCGGGGCAAAGCGCTCGCCATATTGCTCGGCCAGATATTGCGCACGCGCGACGAAGTCCTGCACGCCATACTGATTGATGAACTGCAGCGCGCCGCCGGTCCACGGCGCAAAACCGATGCCGAAGATCGAGCCGACGTTGGCGTCCGCCGTCGAGGTCAGCACGCCCTCCTCCACGCAGCGCACGGTCTCGAGGGCCTGCACGAACAGCAGGCGATCACGCACATCCTTTGGCGAAATCTGCCCGTCCGCCTTCTCGAAGTGGGTCTTCAATTCGGGCCACAGATGCTTCTGACCGCCGGCCGGGTAATCGTAGAAACCGCCGCCTGCGGCTTTTCCCGGACGCTTGTATTCGTTGAGCAGCAAGTCAATCACGGCGAACGCCGGGTGTTCTATCAGCGGTTTCCCTTCTGCTTGCAGGTCTTTGGCCGTTTGCTGACGGATATGGCTCATCAGGCTGAGGGAAACTTCGTCGGAGATCACCAGCGGCCCGACCGGCATCCCGGCCTTGCGCGCCTCGGTCTCGATCATCGGCGCACTCACCCCCTCGCCGAGCATGGCAATGCCTTCGTTGGTAAAGGTGCCGAACACTCGCGAGGTAAAGAAACCACGACTGTCATTGACCACGATCGGGGTTTTCTTGATTTGCAGGACGAAGTCGAAACCCCGCGCCAGGGTTTCATCGCTGGTCTGCGCGCCCTTGATGATTTCCACCAGCGGCATTTTTTCCACCGGACTGAAGAAATGCAGGCCGATGAACTTGCTTTGATCCGGCACTGCCATCGCCAGCCCGGTGATCGGCAAGGTCGAGGTGTTGGAGGCAATCACCGCATCGCTACCGACCACTTGCTGCGCCGCTGCCGAGACCTTGGCTTTCAGTTCGCGATCCTCGAATACGGCTTCGATGATCAAGTCGCAGCCAGTCAGATCGGCATCGTTTTCGCTGGGTTGGATCCGCGCCAGCACCGCTTCGCGTTTTTCCGCGGTCATCTGGCCCCGGGCGACTTTCTTGTCGAGCAACGCCGCCGAATGCGCCTTGCCCTTCTCGGCCGCCGCCAGGTTGATGTCCTTGAGCACCACGTTGATGCCGGCCGAGGCGCTGACGAAAGCAATCCCGGCGCCCATCATCCCCGCACCCAGCACGCCGACCTTACGTGTGACAGAGGGCTCGAAGCCCTGCGGTCGCGAACCACCGGCGTTGATTTCGTTGAGCTGGAACCAGAAGGTGCCGATCAGGTTTTTCGAGATCTGCCCGGTGGTCAATTCGGTGAAGTAACGGGTTTCGATCAGGTGCGCGGTGTCGAAATCCACCTGCGCGCCTTCCACTGCCGCACAGAGAATTTTCTCCGGGGCCGGCAGCGTGCCTTGGGTCTTCGCCCGCAGGATCGACGGCGCAATCGCCAGCATCTGCGCGACTTTCGGATTCGACGGCGTGCCGCCTGGGATCTGATAGCCCTTCACGTCCCAACGCTGCACGGCGCCCGGGTTGGCGACAATCCATGCGCGGGCCTTGGCTAGCAGTTCGTCACGATCCGCCGCCAGCTCATCGATCAAACCGGCCTGCAACGCCTGTTGCGGGCGCACCTTCTTGCCTTCGAGTAGATACGGCAGGGCTTTTTCGATGCCGAGCATACGCACCATGCGCACTACCCCGCCGCCGCCCGGCAGCAGACCGAGGGTCACTTCCGGCAGCCCGAGTTGCACCGCCGCATCGTCCAGCGCCACCCGGTGATGGCAGGCCAGACAGATTTCCCAGCCACCGCCGAGCGCCGCACCGTTGATCGCGGCGACCACGGGTTGGCCAAGGGTTTCCAGGGTGCGCAACTGGGCTTTGAGGCTCAGCACCATGTCATAGAACGCTTTGGCCTCGGGTTTGCCGACCTTGATCAGCTCATTGAGGTCGCCGCCGGCAAAGAAGGTTTTCTTCGCCGAGGTGATGATGACCCCGGCGATGCTGTCCTTTTCCGCCAGCAGACGCGCAACGCAGGCGCCCATGGCCTGGCGGTACACGGCGTTCATGGTGTTGGCGCTCTGGCCCGGCATGTCGATGGTCAGCACGACGATGCCGTCCTGGCCTTTTTCGTAAAGAATGGCTTCGCTCATAACAAGATTCCTTGAATTCGGGGGCTCAGAGGCGTTCGATGATGGTGGCAATGCCCATGCCGCCGCCGACGCACAGCGTCGCCAGGCCGTAGCGCAGGCGCCGGGCTTCCAGTTCATCGAGCAGGGTGCCGAGGATCGCGCAACCGGTGGCGCCCAACGGGTGGCCCATCGCGATGGAGCCGCCGTTGACGTTGACCTTGTCCGGGTCAACCGCCATGTCCTTGATGAACTTGAGCACCACCGAGGCAAATGCTTCGTTGACCTCGAACAGGTCGATGTCTTCCACGTGCAAGCCAGCCTTGGCCAGAGCCTTGCGGGTGGCCGGCGCCGGGCCGGTGAGCATGATCGTCGGGTCGGTGCTGGTCACCGCCGTCGCAACGATTCGCGCCCGTGGTTGCAGACCCAGCGCGCGGCCCTTGGCTTCGGAGCCGATCAACATCAGCGCGGCACCGTCGACGATCCCGGAGCTGTTGCCCGGCGTGTGCACGTGGTTGATCCGCTCGACGTGGCTGTAGACCCGCAGCGCTGTGGCATCGAAACCCATCTGCCCAATCATCTCGAAACTCGGTTTGAGTTTGCCGAGGCCTTCCATGGTCGACTCGGCCCGAATGAATTCGTCGTGGTCGAGCAGAATGATGCCGTTCTGATCCTGCACCGGTACCAGCGACTTGTTGAACGAACCGTCGGCCCGCGCCCGCGCTGCTTTTTGCTGCGAGTGCAACGCGTAGGCATCGACGTCCTGACGGCTGAAACCTTCGAGCGTGGCGATCAGGTCAGCGCCAACACCCTGTGGGGTGAAGTGGCTGTGCAGGTTGGTCTGCGGGTCCAGCGCCCAGGCGCCGCCGTCGCTGCCCATCGGCACCCGCGACATCGACTCGACACCGCCGACCACCACCAGGTCTTCGAAACCGGAACGGACTTTCATCGCGCCGAGGTTCACCGCCTCCAGACCCGAGGCGCAGAAGCGGTTGATCTGCACGCCGGCCACGCTGACATCCCAATCCGCCACTTGCACCGCCGTCTTCGCGATGTCCGAGCCCTGATCGCCGATCGGCGTGACGCAACCGAGCACCACGTCATCGACCTGGCTGGTGTCCAGCGCGGTGCGGCTCTGCAGCGCGGTCAACAACCCCGCGACCAGATTCACCGGTTTGACGCTGTGCAGCGCGCCATCGGCCTTGCCTTTGCCGCGGGGCGTGCGTAACGCATCGAAAATCAAAGCTTGGGTCATGACGTCCTCGAACCTGTGCGGTGAGTGAAATTCGTGGTGTCACTGTTGTCCCGCGCCGTCGAGGATTCAATGACCACAGTGCTCAATGACGTTGACGCGCACGCTCAGACGGACGGTCATCCACCATTGGGTGAACCGGTTCAGGTCGGCGAGTTGTCTAGCAAGCGGGCGGCGAAGAAGCTGGCAATACGCCTCATGCCTTTTTTATCGCCATCAGCAGCAAATACATATGAAATGGATCTAAGCCGCGCGTGACGCGGGCTCTAAGGTAGTACATGTACGTCAGGGTCGTCGGGTTTTGCCGGGGCCGACGTTCTTCAACAGGAAGTGCAGCGTTTGCCGTCATGGATATGCAGGCAAACATCAGGAAATAACAATAAAGGCGGTCAAGCCATGTTCAAACAACCGAAAGTTCGTCAAGCAGGGCTCATTCTTTTCGCCACGACGCTGTTGTTGATTTTGCCCAACCTCACCAAGGTCATCGGCTGACTCAAGCGGCAGGCGCCCGTTATCGCCACATAAAATGTGACTGGCCCGCTATCCGGGCCAGCGTGGCTGTGCCAACCTTTGCGCACTTGCACGACATGGACGGCGATATTTTGAAAACGCTTATGGTGTTCTGGGCCTTGCTGCTGAGCATGCCCTTGTCTGCCGCACAGCTGAATTTGCAGTTGGGCACCACCAGTCGCACCTGGCAGACCGAGGAGTTGCTCAAGCATCCGCAGGTGCAAACCCTGACCATTAAAAATGATGTGTCCTACAAGAAGGACATGACTTATCACGTCGTCCCGGTGGCGGCGCTGCTCACCGGCATCAAACCGGACGATCACTTGCAAGCGGTGGCACTCGATGGATTTGCCGCCGAGCTGGCCGCTGCACCATTGCTCAACACCAAAGGCGCGCGAGCGTGGCTGGCGATCGAGGACCCCGCGCAGCCGTGGCCGCCGCTGTCCGAAGGCAAGCACAGTGCCGGACCGTTCTATCTGGTGTGGACCGACCCGCAGGCCGGCAACATCAGCCCCGAGCAATGGCCGTTCGAAGTGGCGAGCATCAAGCGCATGGCGCCAGTGGCCGAGCGCTTCCCCGCCCTGTTGCCGGATCCTGCGCTGAAAGCCGATGACCCGGTGAATCAGGGTTTTGCGCTGTTTCAGAAAAACTGCCTGGCCTGCCACCGCCTGAACGGCGCGGGCGATGCGCAGTTCGGGCCGGACCTGAACATTCCGTATAACCCGACCGAGTATTTTGGCGCGGACTTCCTCAAGCGCTACATTCGCGATCCGCAGAGTCTGCGCCAGTGGCCACAGGCGAAGATGCCGGGGTTTTCGGTAGAGGTTTTGCCGGAGGGGGATTTGCAGATGCTGGTTGGCTATTTGCAGCACATGGCTGGGCGCAAGGTTAAGCCCTGAACACTATCCCCTTGTAGGAGTGAGCCTGCTCGCGATCGCGGTGTGTCAGACAAAAATGGTCTGACTGACATACCGCGATCGCGAGCAGGCTCACTCCTACAGGGGATATGCGTTATTGCTGTTGCACGGAGATGACTGGCGTCGGCGAGACGAACACTTTCGCGTGCATCTGCTCGCACCCGCCGCCCCGGCGCATGCCACGCACCGGGCAGGCGTCGAGGTAATCGAGGCCCACCGCCAGCTTCAGATGCCGCTCCGGCCGGGCCAGTTCGTTGGTCACGTCGAAGCTGTACCAGGCGTCATCCAGCCACGCTTCGGCCCAGGCATGGCTGGCCAGATGCTCGCAATCCTCACTGTACAGATAGCCCGAGACGTAGCGTGACGGGATCCCCAGGCTGCGCGCGCACGCCAGAAAGGCATGGGTGTGGTCCTGGCACACTCCGGCGCGCCCGGCGAAAGCTTCGGCCGCGCTGGTGTCGACTTCGGTGGAACCCGGTGTGTAGGTCATGTGCTGGTTCAGGCCGTGCATCAAATCAATCAGCGCAGTGCGATCACGGCGCTGCTTGCAGGATTTGTCGGCAAATGCGCGCAACGCCTCGTCGGCCTCGGTCAGGCGGGTGAAGCGCAGGAACGGCAGCGCCGACTGACTTTCATGCTCGGCCTCGCGCAATTCGTCGATGTCGACCTGGCCGCGGGCGCCGATGATGATCGCTTCGTGCGGCTCGTCCATGGTCAGCACATGCAGGATGTTGCCGAACGGATCGAGCTGGGCGCGCACCGGGCGCGGCAGGTCGAGCTGCCAGCTCAACACGTGCTGACGCTCGCTGTCATGCGGGGTCAGGCGCAGATACTGGATGCTCGCCCGCACCTGATCTTCATAGTGATAGGTGGTCTCGTGGCTTATGGAAAGTCTCATGCAGCCTCCAGGTATGAACGGTGAATGGCGTTGCCCAACTGGCGCACCAGCGGGATGAATTCGGTGAGCCAGGCGTGCAGGCCTTCGGCGAGGATTTCGTTGATCCCGGTGTAACGCAGACGCGCATCCATTTCAGCGGCCAGGCGCTGCGCGGGACGACCGTTGGCCCCTGGCAGTTGCGCGAGGATCTGGTCGATTTCCTCGGTGCAGGCACGCAGCGAACGCGGCACGTCGGCGCGCAACAGCAGCAGTTCGGCGACATGCCGGGCACCGGGGGCGTCACGGTAGATCTCGGTGTAGGCCTCGAACGATGACAGGGCCCGCAGCAGCGCACTCCATTGGTAATAGGCGTGAGCGGTGCCGTCACTGACCGCTTCGGCCTGATCGCCGGCCATTTCATAGCGCGCATCGAGCAGTCGCAGCGTGTTGTCCGCGCGCTCGATGAAGGTGCCGAGGCGAATGAAGCGAAACGCATCGTTGCGCATGATGGTGCCGTAGGACGCGCCACGGAACAGGTGCGAGCGCTCCTTGATCCACTCGCAGAAGCGGCTCATGCCGTAGCGGCTGAGGCCCTGCTCGGCGATCCCGCGAATCTCCAGCCACGTGGCGTTGATGTTCTCCCACATGTCCGCCGTGATCCGCCCGCGCACCGCATGCGCACTGGCCCGCGCCGCGCCGAGGCAGCTGTAGATGCTCGCCGGGTTGGCCGCATCGAGGGCGAAAAAGTGCAGCAGGCGTTCGGCGTGCAGCTCGCCGTGACGCTCCAGGTAATCGTCGAGGGTGCCGGTGATCAACAGCGGCATGGCCAGTTCGTGCAGACCGTCGCCGCGACCGTCCTGCGGCATCAGCGACAGCGAATAGCTGACATCGAGCATCCGCGCGAGGTTTTCCGCTCGCTCCAGGTAACGCGACATCCAGTACAGATCCGAGGCAGTTCTACTTAACATGGCAAGCTTCCTTCAATCCTCGACCACCCAGGTGTCCTTGGTTCCGCCGCCCTGGGAGGAGTTCACCACCAAGGAGCCTTCACGCAGAGCAACACGGGTCAAACCGCCGGGTACCACCCGGGTTTCACGTCCGGACAAGACAAACGGACGCAGGTCGATATGGCGCGGCGCAATGCCGTTTTCGACAAAGGTCGGGCAGGTCGACAGCGAGAGCGTCGGCTGCGCGATGTATGCATGGGGCTTGGCTTTGATCCGCTCGCGGAACGCATCGATTTCCGCGGTCGTCGCCGCCGGCCCCACGAGCATTCCGTAACCGCCGGAGCCTTGGGTTTCCTTGACCACCAGATCCGGAAGATTGGCCAGCACGTGGGACAGTTCCGAGGGGTTGCGGCACTGCCAGGTCGGCACGTTTTTCAGGATCGGTTCTTCGTCGAGGTAGAAACGGATCATCTCGGTGACAAACGGGTACACCGATTTGTCGTCCGCCACTCCCGTGCCAATGGCATTGGCCAGCACCACGTTACCGGAGCGGTAAGACGACAGCAGCCCCGGCACACCAAGCATTGAATCCGGGTTGAACGCCAGCGGATCGAGGAACGCGTCGTCGAGCCGACGGTAGATCACGTCCACCGCTTTCGGGCCGTCGGTGGTGCGCATGAAGACTTTGTCGTCACGCACGAACAGGTCCGCGCCTTCGACCAGCTCAACGCCCATTTCCCTGGCGAGAAACGCGTGTTCGAAAAAGGCACTGTTGAAGCGCCCCGGCGTCAGCACCACCACGCTTGGGTCGTCAATCGGGCTGGAGCTTTTCAGGGTGTCGAGCAACAGGTTGGGATAGTGATCGATGGGAGCGATGCGTTGCGCGGCGAACAGCTCCGGGAACAGGCGCATCATCATCTTGCGGTCTTCGAGCATGTAGCTGACGCCGCTCGGCGTGCGCAGGTTGTCTTCGAGCACGTAATACGTGCCGTCGCCATCGCGCACCAGATCGACGCCGGAGATGTGCGAATAGATATCGCGGTGCAGATCCAGACCTTGCATCGCCAACTGGTATTGCTCGTTGGCCAGCACCTGTTCGGCGGGGATGATCCCGGCCTTGATGATGCGCTGCTCGTGATAGAGGTCGGCGAGGAACATGTTCAACGCCTTGACCCGCTGGATGCAGCCGCGCTCGACAATCCGCCACTCACTGGCGGGAATGCTGCGCGGAATGGTGTCGAAAGGAATCAGGCGCTCGGTGCCCTGCTCGTCCCCATAGAGCGTAAAGGTGATGCCGGCCCGGTGGAACAGCAGATCGGCCTCGCGTCGCCGTTGTGCCAGCAACTCGTCAGGCGTGTCGGCCAGCCAGCGGGCGAACTCCCGGTAATGCGGGCGAACCTGGCCGCCGGCATCGTACATTTCATCAAAATAGGTGCGGATCATGCCGTACTCCTTGTCACCCGGACCTACAGGCCTTCGCAAGGCCCGTGCCATCGGCATAAACGCTTTGATTTCAATCGGTTGGATAATCACGTCAGCAGCACCGCACCATTCCTGTGCGGCAAATGCCCCAACCTGATCGCCCCCGCCTCATTGCGACGCAGTGCAGTCGCCTATCACCAGCATAGTCAGAGTTGATTTCACTGCTCGCGCCGGGCTGCGGATAATCGGCGCATCCGCTGGAAACTTCCCCGCTGAAGGCTTCAGCCCAACTGATCCGGACTGCCAGCGCAGTCCCCGCAGGCCGTAACCCTGACCGGTTTCCTCTCCTTATCGGTCTTCCCTTTAGCCACCCTCTGCGGTGGCTTTTTTTTGCCCGGGATTCTTGTTTCAGGGTTTTGCCACGGGCTGTTCGGGGCCAGAAACGACAACGGCCGACCCGAAGGTCAGCCGTTGCTGTTAATCGTTGCGATGAGTCAGTTCAGACGATGGCGGTTGCGCACCTCCTGCTTCACGCCCCAGCCTTCGATGATGCCGCCCAGCGGTTCGACCACGGCAGAGAAACCCTGCTCGAAGTCGCCAATGTCGTCATAGGTTGCGTACATCACTTTGCTCAATTCCAGTGACCAGGCGCCATCGTCGCGCGCACTGACCTGGGCATTGATGGATTCACCGCGAAATTTGCCTGCTGCTCTGCGCGCCCGCTCCTCGTCCGGGAAAATGGCGTAGAACTCGATGGGATGGAATCGGGAAAAATCGAAACCGCCTTCTTTCATGCGGCGCAGTACATTGCTGCTGATGTCTTCTTGATAGGCTGTGCTCATGAATCGTCCCCCTCGGATAGATGGATAGACTTTCCGTATTCCCGCCCCGGGCCTTACAGGCCAAAGCACATCGGCAAACGGGTTGCCGGCGGGAAACAAGCATGTAGCTGACAAGACCAGACCTTAGCGATTCATTCGCTGATCTCGCTTGCAGAGTAGCCCCAAGACAGAGGCGCTGCCAAGGCTTGGTGCGTCGGGTGACAAGAAGAATTTCAGATTGGAGTGATGCTGCGGATTTCGATGCTGTTCTGGGATTTCAGGCTTTTCACCCCGGCATCGGCAGTGCGGCCTTCCAGATCGTTCATATCCAGTTCGGCGGCCACGGGCAGGAGCCGTTCCTTGATCAGGCGTGCGGCCTCGTCATCACTGGGGCATTCCGCGCGTTCGAACACCTCATCGACAATTTCACCATGATCGTCCACGAAAGTGACTTTCCACTTTTGCATCGGTGCCTCCTCGATCAAACCCGCAAATGGGCTTACTACTATCTCGACTTTAGACGCCGAGGGTTGGTTCAAAAGGATTACAGCGCGTGAACATGAAAAAAATGACATCTGATGTTCTGGCAAGCAAAAGTGGGAGCGAGCCAGCTCGCGAAGGCGGTTTATCATTCAACAAATATGTTGGCTGACAGGCCGCTTTCGCGAGCAGGCTCGCTCCCACAGGGGTTTTGCAGTGTTTTTAGTCGTTGCTTGGCTTGTTGATCGCCTGCAGCACGTACTGTGGCAACGCGAACGCACCGATGTGGATTTCCGGGTTGTAGTAGCGGGTGACGATGCCGCTGCCGATGAAGCGCTGTTGCAGGGTTTCACGGCTCAGCTTGCGGTAGGCCGGGTTGGTCGAACCCCAGGCGAAGGTCATCGAACCACCGATGTAGGTCGGCACGGCCGCCTGGTAGAAGTGCCAGTCCGGGAACAGGCTCTTCAGGCGACCAGCGGTGGTTTTGACTTCATCGATCTGCATGAACGGCGTGCCGTTCTGGGTCACGAGGATGCCGCCCTCGTTCAGGCAGCGGTGGCAGGCCTGGTAAAAATTTTCCGAGAACAGCACTTCGCCCGGGCCGATCGGGTCGGTGGAATCGGAGATGATCACGTCGAACTTTTCAGTGGTGGTGGCGACGAAACGCATGCCGTCGTCGATCACCAGATTCAGGCGTGGGTCATCGTAGGCGCCCTTGGAATGGTTCGGCAGAAATTCCTTGCACATGTCGACCACGGTGCCGTCGATCTCGACCATGGTGATGTGCTCGACACCCGCGTGCTTGGTCACTTCGCGCAGCATGCCGCCGTCACCGCCACCGATGATCAGCACGCGCTTGGCGGTGCCGTGGGCGAGGATCGGCACGTGGGTAAGCATCTCGTGGTAGATGAATTCATCGGCTTCGGTGGTCTGGATCACGCCGTCCAGCGCCATCACCCGGCCCATGCGCGGGTTCTGGAAGATCACCAGATGCTGGTGTTCGGTGCGCACTTCGTGCAGCAGTTTTTCCATGCGAAAACGCTGGCCGTAGCCTTCGTAGAGGGTTTCCAGGTATTCGCTGGTCTTGGTGACGGTCATGGTCAAGTGCTCCGATGAATGCGCAGGCGTCGATCGTGGGGACGATTGCCCGGGAAAGGCGCGCATTCTACGTTGCCGAAGATGACAGGTCGAACCTCAGTTCATCGGCCAGCCACAATCCCTTGTAGGAGTGAGCCTGCTCGCGATAGCGCTCTTTCAGTCACAGGCTCAGTGACTGTGGAATAGCTATCGCGAGCAGGCTCACTCCTACAAAGGGTATTGCGGTGTTCTCAGGATCAGATCCGCACGTTGCCGCGTGGCCCGGCGATCGCCCAGATGATCAGGCCCAGCACCGGCAGGAGGATGATCAGCAGGACCCAGAGGATTTTCATCCCGGTCTCGGCGCCGCTTTTCAGCACGTTGATGATGGCCCAGATGTCGAGGGCAAGAATGATCAGGCCGATCAGACCATTGAACGTGGAACCCATGGTGTCGCTCCAGAATAGTGGCATGCACTTTTAGGATAGACGGTCGCGCGCAGGGTTCCCTTTTATTGCGCTCAGACGTGAACGGCGACCTTCAGGGCTTCCAGCGACGGCGCAGCAGCGATGCCGACCTGGGCGCACAATTCCAGCACCCGTGGCACGTCGTTGCCGTAGACCAGCACCACTTGCAGCTCGTCGTCGAGCAACTGGCTGAAGTTCATCAGCGTGTAACCGCCGTTTTCCTTGTTCAGGCTGCTCATCTGCACCTGGATGCGGTTGAGTGCAGTCAGCACTTCGGTCTTGGCCAGTTGTTTTGGCTTGAGGTTGAAATCGATGCCCGGGCCGAACGAGGCAACGATCTGCGCGAACAGGTCAACGTAGGTATCCGCCTGGAACAGCACGGTCTCCGGCAGGCTGCCGACCACGACCCACTCGCCCAGCGGAATCGGGAACGTATCGTCGTAGTTGATATCGGGGTTGGCCGTGAGGAAAGCCTCGGCATCGGCGTAGGCCTGTGCGGCTTCGTCGGCCACGTTCAGGATCTCGTCCTCGCCCATGCAGCCTGAGCTGATTTTGCTGATGAGTTCGACGAGTGCGGCTTTCATGAGGGCGGATCCTGTGGGAGGTGAAATTTTGGCCGCGAAGGATAACGCATTCTTCAGCACACCCGACACCTGCAGTGAAAGCACACCTGTGGCAAGGGGGCTTGCCCCCGTTGGGATGCGCAGCAGCCCTGAAAAATGCCGGCGCTAGGCACCGGAACGGGGGCAAGCCCCCTCGCCACAGAGGTATCGCCAAATTCAGGCCAGGAGTTTTTCCAGCTGCGCCGTGGTATCGACCGCGCCCATGGTGCGGGCTGCGTCCAGCGCGGTGATGCCGTTGGCGTCCTTGGCCTTCGGATCAGCGCCTTTGCTGATCAGGTAATCGACGATTTCGACGCGGTTGAACATCGCCGCCATCATCAGCGCCGTACGGCCATCGAAGGACGAACCTTCGATCTCGGCGCCCGCCTCGACCAGCGCCTTGACCACCGCCAGGTCACCTTTGAACGCCGCGCCGGCAATCGGGCTCTGGCCGTTGCCGTTGCGCATTTCCGGATCGGCCTTGTGCTTGAGCAGCACCTGCACCGCATCGACGTGACCGTAGTAACTGGCGAGCATCAGCAGCGTGTCGCCCTTGCTGTTCTTCAGGTTCACCGGCAAACCGGCCGTGACCAGGCGATCGAGCATCTCGGCATCACCGTCGCGTGCCTTGTTGAAAACCTGCTCGGTGAATTCGGCAGCTTCTTCAGGGGTCATCTGGCGGCTTTGGTCAGACATGGGGCAACTCCACTTTCGGTTAATCGCAAAGCCGACAGTTTCCCGAGCGCGACGATAGCTGTCACCCCCTTTTTCTCAAGTCACGTCATAGCCAATATCAATAACGGTGCTTGCCCTGATCAATATCCGCTAATACCTGATCCGTCACTTGCACGTAAGTCTGGGTGCCGGGCAGCCACGCGTAGATCGGGTCATCGCCCGTCTGACCGGGGTCGAAGCCTTCGTTTTTCAGACGGGTCTTCTGGTATTTGAAAGTCCCGGTGGTTTCCATTTTCACCTTGACCCGCAAAAACAGCGGCACCGCATAGGCCGGCATGCGCTGACGGGCGAACGCCAGCAGCTCGGCGAAATCCAGGGTCGCCAGGGACTCGGCCGGGGTGATCGCGGCCATCCCGGCGCGACCGTTGGTGTTGCGCACTTCGACGCCGTAGGCGACTGCCTCTGAGATGTGCGGATGCTGCAGCAGGAGGTTTTCCACTTCAGTGGTCGAGACGTTTTCGCCCTTCCAGCGATAGGTATCGCCGAGGCGGTCGACGAACTGTGCATGGCCGAAACCGATATTGCGCAGCAGGTCGCCGGTGTTGAAAAAGCGGTCGCCCTTGCTGAACACGTCGTGCAGCACCACTTTGGCGGTTTTCTGCGGGTCGGTGTAGCCGTCCAGCGGGGCTTTCTCGTCGATCCGCGCCAGCAGCAAGCCCTGCTCGCCCTTGCCGACCTTGCGCATGAAGCCGTCGGCGCTGCGCAATGGCTCACCGCTATCGTGGTCGTAGGCCACCAGCTCCCAGGCCATCAACGAGAAACCGATGGTGTTGTCGAAGTTGAGGATGTTGCTGAAGCCGATGTTGCCGTCGCTTGCCGCGTACAGCTCGCAGATATGCTCGACGGCAAAGCGGGTCTTGAACTCCGCCCAGGCACCGGGACGCAAGCCGTTGCCGATCATCTTGCGCACCTCGTGGCGGCTGTCGTCGACGCTGGGCGGTTGATCGACCAGATAGCGACACAATTCGCCAACATAGCCGAGGGTGGTCGCACGATAGCGACGCACGTCACTCCAGAACTGGCTGGCGCTGAACTTGCGGCGGATCGCAAATCCGGAGGCACCGTTGATCGCCGAGCCCCAGCACACGCAGAGCCCGGTGGCGTGGTACAGCGGCAAGGTGCAATAGACGACGTCGTCGGGGGTCATGTTCAGGGCGATCATGCCGAAGCTGGCCGAGCTGCGCATCCAGCGGCCGTGCTTGAACACCCCGGCCTTGGGCAGGCCGGTAGTGCCAGAGGTGTAGATGTAAAAGCACGGATCGTCGAAGAACACTTCACTGCTGCTGGGCGGGTTGTCAGAACAGGCATCGGCACTGGCGCTGATCAGGTTGACGTAGCCTTCAGGCGCAATGCCCGGGTGGCTGTAGGTGTCGCGGTCGGCGATAAACCAGGTGCGCTGCGCCGCGATCGACACTTGCTCACGGATCGCGGCAAACGCCGACTGCAGTTCCTCGCCGAGCACAATCGCCACCGGCGCCACCAGATTCACGCTGTGGATCAGCGTGTCGCGGGTCTGCGAGGTGTTGAGCAGCGCGCTGACCGCGCCGAGCTTGGCCAGCGCCAGAATGGTCACCAGCAGTTCCGGGCGGTTTTCGATGAACACCGCGACCACATCACCCTTGCCGATGCCCTGCGCACTCAGATAGTGGGCGATGCGATTGGCCCACTGGTTGACCTGCGCATAGGTCAGCAGGACATCGCCCTGCAATAACGCCAGGCCTTCAGGATTGCGCAGGGTCGCTTGTTCGAATGTCCAGCCAAGGCCACATGCCTGGGTCGGGTCCTTGACGTTGGCCACCTTCATGCCCTTGACCACTCGCGGGAGGGCCTTGGCGATCATCGGCAGTTTGCGGAGCATCATGCCCCAGGTAATCGTGTCGCTTGGCGCGTGACTCATGGAGGCTCCCCGGTCGACCTCGGTGGCCGTTTTTTTATTGTTCGGGCTGTGGGCTGACCTGCGTCGTGAGCAAAGGTCGAGACCGAAAATACGTCAGCGCTTCGCGGCCGTACACGCGGTTTTTGCAATGTTTTGTATCCGCAAACGCGCGGATGACGGCGGGGATCATGGAGCGGTGAATAGGTTCCATCGTGTCAGCGACAATCCCGCAAAATGCAGGATGCACGATGGCCATTCATGCAGATTGCACGACCATTGCAAATTTCATTACTTATAAGCTATTGATTTATATCGGTTTATTATTTTAAGAATACTGGCACAATCGCTGCAACCTCCTCTGCATGCTTGCCATTCAAGTGCATACGGAGCTGATAGACATGAGCCTGATCCAAGAAAAATTTACCTCGCTGTTCTCCAACTTCAACGTCACCACTGCGCCACGTCCCGATGGCGGGATCCTGCTGACCCTGCGCAGCAGCGAAGGCAAAGTGTTCAAGCGCGCCCTGACGTACCAGCAAATGCACAACGCCGACCAACTGTCGTGGGCGATCAGCGCGATTCGTCGTGACCTGGCAGAAGAAGCCAGCGAACTGCCGCAGATTGCAATGTTGCAAAGCCAGCAACGCTTTGCGCTGCCGACGTATCACTCGCTGTAAGGTTTAAATCGCTTTAAACAAAACAGGCCGTGGAGCTTTCGCTTCACGGCCTGTTTACATTTGCGGTTGTCACCCCCCCTGTGGGTTCTCTAGAACGCTTCCGGTTCGATACCGGTGAAAGTGTCGACGGTGACATGGCCTCCCAGCTCCCCGCCTTCACGCGCCAGGCCGCAGGTCTGCAGGCCGGCCGCTTGAGCGGCGTCAAGTTCTTCGACGATGTCCGAGAGGAACAGGAGTTCACCCGCTTCAACGCCAATGGCTTGCTGGATGTTCGTGTACGACTGCGCCTCACGCTTGGGCCCCGACGTGGTGTCGAAATACCCGCTGAACAGCGGCGTCAAATCCCCCGCCTCCGAGCAACCGAAGATCAGCTTCTGCGCCTGGATCGAACCCGACGAATACACAAACAGTTGATAACCCGCCGCATGCCAGCGTCGCAGTGCGTCTACCGCGTCCGGGTAAACATGCCCCTTCAACTGCCCGGCGTGATAACCCTGCGCCCAGACCATGCCCTGCAAGGCTTTGAGCGGCGTGGCTTTGCGGTCTTCCTCGATCCAGCTCAAGAGAATTTCTACAACCCGCTCAACATCGGCCTGCGGCGCATTGCTGTCACGGCGCACGGCGTCGAGTTGCTCGGCCACATCGGCGCGTTCGGCGTTCTGCCGAACAAAATCCGGCAGGTGTTTGGCCGCGTACGGAAACAGCACATCAAAAACGAAACTCACCGCGCTGGTGGTGCCTTCGATGTCAGTGACGATGGCTTTGATCGACATCGAATCAGTCCTCCAGACGCGGGAAACGGCCGGCGATGTCTTCGCCGGTGAAATTGGCAACCCAGCCTTCCGGGTTGTTGAACAGACGAATCGCCACGAAGTGCGGATGCTCACCCATGTCGAACCAGTGTTTGGTGCCGGCCGGCACCGAGATCAAATCGTTCTTCTCGCAGAGTACGGCGTAGACGTAATCATCGATGTGCAGGGTAAACAACCCACGACCAGCGACGAAAAATCTGACTTCGTCTTCGCCATGGCGGTGCTCTTCAAGGAACCTGGCGCGCAGTTCGGCCTTTTGCGGGTGATCGCTGTTGAGGCTGATCACGTCGACGGTGATGTAGCCGCGCTCGGTCATGAGCTTGTCGATCTGCTGCTGATAAGCGCTGATCACTTCTTCCTGGGTGGCTCCGGGCTGGATCTTCGCCGCCGCTTGCCAGCGGTCAAAGCGCACGCCCTGCTCGGCGAGCGTCGAGGCAATGTCTTCGAAATGGGTCAGCACCTTGTTCGGAATGTCAGGGCTGGAGACGTGATAAACGGACAGGCTGCTCATGGGCAATTCCTCGGTATCGGCCTTGCCGTCCGGTTCTTGCAGACCGGTCGGGCAGTGCATTTCATCAGGCGAATGGGCTGCTTCTGGTGAAGTCAGCCTTGGCGGTTCATGACGCTGCGGGTTTTCAACTCGCATTCAAACAGGAATTCGAAGGCCTCGATCTGCCGCAGGGCGTCGCTCATCTGCGCGCCCCAGGTATAGAGGCCGTGGCCGCGAATCAGATAACCGACGCAATCGGGATGGGCGTCGAGCCAAGGCTGCACCTTGGTGGCGAGGCGCGCAATGTCCTGATCGTTGTCGAAGATCGGCACGCGCACCCGGGATTCGTGGGTCGAGATGCCGCTGAAGGCTTTTTGCAGTTCGTAATCTTCGAACTCGATGAAGTCTTCAGGCGTCAGGCGCGACAGCACCGTGGCGTTCACCGAGTGGGTGTGCAGCACCGCGCCGATCTCTGGGCGCCAGCTGTAGAGCTGGGTGTGCAGCAGGGTTTCGGCGGACGGTTTTTTCCCCGGTTCCAGGCTGTTGCCGGACAAGTCGGTGGCGAGCACGTCGTCCAGACCCAACTGGCCCTTGTGCTTGCCGGACACGGTCAGCAGCGCTTCGCTGGCCGACAGGCGTGTCGAATAATTGCTGCTGGTGGCCGGCGACCAGCCGCGACCATAAAGAAAACGCCCGGCGTCGACGATTTGCTGGGCAAGCTGTTCACGCGTAAGGCTCATGGCCTGTCCTCTTGCATACGTGTGGCAATGATAACGGCAGCAGCGAGCGCCGCGAGACTGGCAATACTAAAGGTCAATGTCGCGCCGAGGGCATTCCAGCTGTAACCGGAATACAACGCCCCCATCGCACCACCGGTGCCGGCCAGCGCGGCGTACAGCGCCTGGCCCTGGCCTTGCTGGCGTGCGCCGAAACTACGTTGCACGAACGCGATGGCAGCCGCATGAAAGCTGCCGAAGGTCGCCGCGTGCAGCACCTGCGCGAACAACAGCACCCACAGGAATTCGGCGAACGAACCTAGCAGCAACCAGCGCAGCGCCGCCAGCAGAAAACTCGCCATCAACACCCGGCGCAGGGAAAACCGCGCGAGAATCCGGCTCATGAACATAAACATCAGCACTTCGGCAACCACGCCCACGGCCCAGAGCATGCCGATCACGCCACGGCTGTAACCGAGTCGTTCAAGGTGCAGGGTCAGAAAGGTGTAATACGGGCCGTGGCTCATCTGCATCAGCGCGACGCAGCCGTAAAACGCCAGCACACCCGGGCTGCGCAGTTGTTTGAGGAAGCCCTCCCCGCTCGGTCGATTACCTTGCGGTGGTTGCGCATTCGGCACCCACAAGCTGCTGAGAACGATGCCGGCCATGATCAGCACCAGCGCCGCCGGATAGATATCGAGGCTCAGCCATTCGAACAATCGGCCCAGGGCGACCACGGTGATGATGAAACCGATCGATCCCCACAGGCGGATCTGGCTGTAACGCGAGGTCTGCCCCTGCAAATGCGCCAAGGTGATGACTTCAAACTGCGGCAGGACGGCGTGCCAGAAGAATGCGTGCAAAGCCATGACCATCGCCAGCCAGGCGTAAGTCTTGCTGACGAAGATCAGCGAAAAGGTCAGCAGCGTGCACACCGCGCCGAAGCGCACGATGGCCAGGCGTTTGCCGGTGTAGTCGCCGAGCCAGCCCCAGATGTTCGGCGCCACGCAGCGCATCAGCATCGGGATCGCCACCAGTTCGCCGATGCGCGCGGCGCTGAACCCGAGGTGATCGAAGTACAGCGCCAGAAACGGCGCTGTCGAACCGAGCAAGGCGAAATAGAACAGATAAAAACTGGACAGCCGCCAGTACGGGAGCGCCGCCACGGGGGTTATGCCGCAGCGGCTTTGAGATCACCCATCAAAGCTGACCCAGCACCGGGGTGCTGACGCGCACGTCGGCGTTCTGCCCACGGTGGCGCAGCAAGTGGTCCATCAGCACGATGGCCATCATCGCTTCGGCGATCGGCGTGGCGCGGATACCGACGCACGGGTCATGACGGCCCTTGGTGATCACGTCCACCGGGTTGCCGTGGATGTCGATCGAACGGCCCGGGGTGGTGATGCTCGATGTTGGCTTGAGCGCCAGATGGGCGACGATCGGCTGACCCGAGGAAATGCCACCAAGAATGCCGCCAGCATTGTTGCTGAGGAAACCTTGCGGGGTCAGTTCATCGCGGTGCTCGGTGCCGCGCTGCGCAACGCAGGCGAAACCAGCGCCGATTTCCACGCCTTTGACCGCGTTGATGCTCATCAGCGCATGCGCGAGTTCAGCGTCGAGACGGTCGAAAATCGGCTCGCCGAGGCCCGGCATCACGCCTTCGGCGACGACAGTGATCTTCGCCCCCACCGAATCCTGATCGCGGCGCAACTGGTCCATGTAGGCTTCCAGCTCCGGCACCTTGTCCGGGTCCGGGCTGAAGAAGGCATTTTCTTCAACCGAATCCCAGGTCTTGAACGGGATTTCGATCGGGCCGAGCTGGCTCATGTAGCCGCGAACGACGATGCCCTGAGTGGCGAGGAATTTCTTCGCGATCGCACCGGCCGCCACACGCATGGCGGTTTCCCGCGCCGAACTGCGACCGCCACCACGGTAATCGCGCTCGCCGTATTTGTGGTGGTAGGTGTAGTCGGCGTGGGCCGGGCGGAACAGGTCCTTGATCGCCGAGTAGTCCTTGGACTTCTGGTCAGTGTTGCGGATCAGCAGGCCGATGGAGCAACCGGTGGTGCGGCCTTCGAACACGCCGGAAAGGATTTCGACTTCGTCGGCTTCCTGGCGCTGGGTGGTGTGGCGGCTGGGGCCCGGCTTGCGGCGATCGAGGTCGCGCTGCAGGTCTTCAAGAGAGATCTCCAGGCCCGGCGGGCAGCCGTCGACAATGGCGACCAACGCCGGACCATGGCTTTCGCCAGCGGTGGTGACAGTGAACAACTTGCCGTAGGTATTGCCGGACATGCAGGACGCTCCGTGAAATCAAACCCGAATTCGTGATGCGCGCCAGTATACGCAGGCTAACCGAGTAGTTCATCCTCGAACCTTAGTGGTGTTGGTGAGTCCAACCGGCACCTTGGCGAATGATGGCGTGATGATGCTGCGAGTTCTGATCTTGAGTCTTACCCTGTTTACCGGCTTTGCCCACGCGACTGTCCTGCAGCGCCCGATCTCCCTGGACACCGGCAACGGTGAACTTTTCGGCTCGCTGTTGCTGCCAAAATCCGACAACCCGGTGCCGGTTGTACTGATCATTTCGGGCTCGGGTCCTACGGATCGTGACGGCAACAACCCCGATGGCGGGCGCAACGACAGCCTCAAGCGGCTGGCCTGGGTGCTGGCCAAACACAACATCGCCAGCGTGCGCTACGACAAGCGCGGTGTAGCCGCGAGCCTGGCCGCCACACCCGACGAGCGCAATCTGTCAGTGGAGGCCTACGTCAACGATGCCGTGGCCTGGGGCCAGAAGCTGAAAAGTGATCCGCGTTTCGGCCCGCTGATTGTGCTCGGTCACAGCGAAGGTGCACTGATTGCCACCCTCGCCGCCTCGCGCACCGACGCTGCTGCGCTGATTTCGCTGTCCGGCAGCGCCCGGCCGGTCGATCAGGTGATTCGCGAGCAACTGGCGCGCAGCCTGCCGCCACCGTTGATGCTGCGCAGCAACGAACTGCTCGACAGCCTCAAGGCCGGCCACACCGATGCCAACGTGCCGGCGCCGCTGCAGCCGATCTTCCGCCCGAGTGTGCAGCCGTACATGATCTCGCTGTTCCGCCAGGATCCGGCCAAGGCCTTTGCGCAGTTGAAGATGCCGGCACTGATCGTTCAAGGCAGCAACGACATGCAGGTCGGCGTTGGCGATGCACAGGCACTGAAAGCCGCCAAACCCGACGCCGAACTGGTGGTGATCGAAGGCATGAACCACGTCATGCGCATCGTCCCCGCCGATGTGAAGCGGCAATTGGCCTCCTACAAGGACCCGAATTTGCCACTGGCAGCGGAACTGGGCGGCAAACTCATCGAGTTTATTGACGGACTTCGCACCCGTTAAACGGTGTTTGCCCTCTAGTCCTGCAAAAAACGGCCGATAAGCCTTTGTCGCCAGCGTACCGGCTGGCGACAAGCAGGGCTTGGACAGGATCTCGCCGTTATGACTGATACCCCGACTTCACCCGACACCACCGCTGAAAAAGACGCACCGCCAGCGGTCGAGCTGCCGTGGGCGGACGTCCACGTCGAGCACCACAAGATGCTCCGCCTGGCCCCGCTGCAGACTGACCGGCACACCGGTGGCCGGCCGTTGCGCTTTGTCGAATTCGGCTACGCCGAGCGCAACAGCAAAGAACACAGCCTGATGCGCATGGCGATCAAACTCCCCGGCCAGCGCGTGCGCAAAGAGCAGAACCAGCTCGACGTGTGGGTCAATCACACCACCAAGCGTGTGCATTTCGGCCCCGACAGCGGCTTGCAGATCGAACCGCTGAACCGTGGCATCGGTCGCTTCGTGGCCGCACAAGGCATCAACTGGGCGAAGAAACGCTGGCCCGCCTACACCGTCGACGGCATGGACCTGAGCAACAAGGACGCGCTGAATGAAGACACCCGTCTGCGTCGCGATCACTTCTTGCGTGTGCATGGTTTTGATGTGGTGTACGCCGATGCCCAGCATTTGAAGGGCAGCGTCAAAGAGGTGCAGGTCGGTGACTTGCTGGGCGACTGGAACAGCGAAAAACTGCAGATCGTCGAGATTCTCGAAGCGGCGCAAATGCTGCAGCAGGCCGAGCAGAACCTGGCCGAGCAGGAAGTGAAGCTGAAGAAGCAGGAAGATAAAGTCAGCAAGTTCAAGCGTGAAGACGCTGGTTTGCGCTTCACCATTACCTGTCTGGTGGCGTTTGCGGTGTTTCAGGCGGGGTTGTTGATCTGGATTGCCACGCACCGCTGATGGCTTGAAACCGCGTCGCGGCCATTCGCGAGCAAGCTCGCTCCCACCTTGGAATGCATTTCCCTGTGCTTGATCGTTCCCACGCTCCGCGTGGGAATGCAGCCCGGTACGCTCCGCGTCCCAACAGCGGACGCAGAGCGTCCATTGAGGCATTCCCACGCAGAGCGTGGG
>NZ_NQYG01000062.1:22849-33045 GCF_002878485.1 Pseudomonas sp. AD21 | reverse complement strand
TGAATGTACCGGCCTCTTCGCGAGCAGGCTCGCTCCCACAGGTTTGATTGGTGTCAGGGTCAGAAGAGTTCGCTGAAGGGAATGAAGCGCAGCGGATCACCCATGCGATGGGTGCTGTTTTCCGGCACTTCCACCAGACCGTCGGCCCAGGTTGCGCCGAGCAAGACACCGGAGCTTTGATTCGGATACAGCACCGCACTCCCCGCCTCCAGCCGCACCCGCAGGTATTCGCGGCGGCTGCCTGCCTTGTGCCAGTCGAATCCGGCACTCACCGAAAAGCTCAGCGGCGTGATGTCTTCCACGCCCTGGATGCGCAGCAGATACGGCCGCGCCAGCAGGCCGAAGGTCACCAGTGCCGAGGTCGGGTTGCCCGGCAGGCCGATCACCGGCACCTTGCCGAAGTGGCCCACGGTCAATGGTTTGCCAGGCTTGATCGCCAGCTTCCACAGCAGCGGTTTGCCGTCCTCGCGCAGCACTTGCCCGAGGCAATCGGCATCGCCGGCAGACACGCCGCCGGTGGTCAGGATCAAGTCGGCCGCCACTTGCAGTTGTTCAAGCTTGAGCCGTGTCTGCGCCGGGCGGTCCGGGAGAATCCCGGCGTCGATCACCTCGCAGCCCAGTTCACGCAACCAGTGACCGAGCAACACACGATTGCTGTTGTAGATGCTGCCGGGGCGCAGTGGCTGGCCCGGTTCGACCAGTTCGTCACCGGTCGACAACAGTGCCACGCGCGGGCGACGCACCACGTGCAGTTGCGCCAGCCCTTGCCCGGCGGCGACCGCCAGTTCGAATGGCCCAAGGCGTTTGCCGGCACGCAGCAGGATGTCACCCACGCGATTTTCCTGCCCTTGCGCGCGGATGTTCTGCCCCGCCTTCAGCGGCTGCAAGAAACGCACGCGGCCGTCCTCCAGCACCTCAACGTTCTCCTGCATCTCGACGCAGGTGGCGCCGGGCGGCAGCGGTGCACCGGTAAAAATCCGCGCGCAGGTGCCAGGCAGCAGGGCGTCCGGCGCCAGCCCCGCGTAAACCTTTTGCGACACTTTCAGCGGCTGGCGATGCAGGTCGGCGAGATTGAGCGCGTAACCGTCCATGGCACTGTTCGGCCACGGCGGCAGGTCGAGTGTCGCCACCAGATCACTGGCCAGCACCCGCCCACGCGCATCGTCGAGCGGCAACAGTTCGCTGTCGGCCAGACGTTGCTCATTGGCCATGCCCAGCAATTGGTCGAGGGCATCCTCGACCGGCATCAACGGTGCCTTGCTCATCCGCGCGGCCCACAGGCTTGCACTGCCTTGAGGTGTGGCACGAAGTTGCACGGGCGATGACGGTTATCCAGTTGCTCGGCGAGAATGCCTTCCCACGCGGTGCGGCAAGCACCGGTCGAGCCCGGCAGGCAGCACACCAACGTGCCGTTGGACAACCCGGCCAGCGCTCGGCTTTGCACGGTGGACGTGCCGATGTCGAGAATCGAAATGGCGCGGAACAACTCACCAAAACCGTCGATCTGCTTGTCGAGCAGACAGGCGACTGCTTCGGGGGTGCTGTCGCGGCCGGTGAACCCGGTGCCGCCGGTGATCAGTACCACCTGAATCGTGTCGTCGGCAATCCAGTGAGCAACCTGGGCGCGAATCTTGTACAGATCATCCTTGAGCAGATTGCGCTCACTCAGGGTGTGCCCGGCCTCCAGCAGACGGCTGACCAGCAACTGACCCGAAGTATCGCTGGCGTAATCGCGGGTATCGCTGACCGTCAGCACGGCGATGTTCAGGGGGACAAACAGGGCATCCGCTTTCGCACTCATGGGACTCTCCAGCAGTAGTTGATCACATTGCCCAGCAGCCTAAGTGCCACTTATGAGTACTGTCTAATCACTCTGACCAACCACATTATCGACCCGCTCTATCGGTCCCGTTGACCTCGACCAAAGCCTTTGAAATCATGGGCGATAGAGCTGATCGATAGGCTTTTCAATTCTTCCGATTGGACGCAAACACAGTCAGATGAGATCGTCTCGCCTCGCGTTTTTCGTGCGATGTGCGCATCTGCGTCAATACTCATTCCAATTTCTCAACGAGCAGGTGCCATCGTGGACATCAAACAACTCAAGTTCCTGATCGCACTGGATGAAACCCGACACTTCGGCCAGGCCGCCGCACGCTGCCATATCACCCAGCCAACCCTGTCGATGCGTCTGCGCAACCTGGAAGATGAGCTGGATCTGGTGCTGGTCAATCGCGGCCAGCGTTTTGAAGGTTTCACCCAGGCCGGTGAACGGGTACTGGCCTGGGCGCGCACGTTGCTGGCCGCCCATGACGGCTTGTTCGCCGAAGCGGCGGCGTGCCGCGGGCAACTGGTCGGCAGCCTGCGTCTGGGGCTGGTGCCGTTGAGCAGCTTCAACCCGGTCAATTACATTCAGGGTTTGTCCGCCACTTACCCCGAGCTGAAATTCAGCCTGTCGTCGCTCAGTTCCAACGAGATCATCGAGGGGCTGGGCAACAACCAGCTGGATCTGGGCGTGTGCTATCTGGACCACGTCAACCCGAACTACTTCGAGTTTTTCGAGATCGGCGAAACCCGCGTCGGGCTGCTTTACGACAACCGTCACTTCCATTTCGAAGGCTCGGAAATGAGCTGGGAAGACGCCGCCGAACTGCCGCTGGGAATGATCACCACCGGCATGCACTACCGCAAATCCATCGACCTGAGCTTCCGCAGCCGCGGGCTCAATCCGCAGCCGATTCTGGAAAGCGATTCGACCTATCAGCTGTTGCAGGCGATTCACCAGGGCTTCTGCTGCTCGATCATGCCGCTGGACAGCGGGCTGGAACAGCCGATCGAACATTTGTCGTTCATGCAGTTGCCGGATGCCAGCGTGCTCGCGCCGCTGGGGCTGGTGATGCGCAAGACCGAGCCGCGTTCGGCGATTGCCGAGAAGTGCTTTGCCGAGGCGCGCAAGTTATTTGGGGTTGAGGCTCCAGTTGTTTGAGTGACCTGCCCAGACATTGATGCTGGATGTCAGGCCGTCTTCGCGAGCAAGCCCGCTCCCACAGGTTGAATGCATTTCAAATGTGGGAGCGGGCTTGCTCGCGAAGAGGCCCGACCAGCCAACACACATTTCGGATGTGAAGGTGGTGATCGACCCACCCAATCACCAGATCAGAACAAGCGATTGGACGCACTTTTAACTCCCCCGTAGCCTGACCTCACTTCAGCGCTTCGGGACTTTCAAGATGCTGTGCCAAGTTGATCCAACAGTCGAACCGGGCGATGCCAACGCCCCCGCGCCGCAACCGTCACAAGTGGCGTTTCGCGAATACCTGCCGCACGCCCCGCTCTCGCACGCCGCCCTGGCCTCGGAAATCGCCCTGGCGATCTCCTTCAACGGCCTGAGCCAGGCAGTGATGATGGTCTCGCCCGGCAACCTCGAAGATTTCATCCGTGGCTTCAGCCTGAGCAACGCGATCATCGACAGTGTCGACGAGATCTACGACATCCGCCTGAGCCATTTCGATCAGGCCTGCCAGGCTGACGTGCAGATTTCCAGTCGCGCCTTCTGGGCGCTGAAAGACCACCGTCGACAAATGGCCGGCACCAGCGGCTGCGGCATCTGTGGTGTCGAAGCGCTGGAGCAGGCGTTGCCGCAACTGCAGATTCTGCAACCCTGCGCACTGCCGCCGGCTGCGCATTTCGACGGCATCCGCCAACGCATCGAACAGGCCCAGCAACTGGCCCGCAGCAGCGGCGCCCTGCACGCGGCGCTGTACTTCGATGCCAGCGGTGAGGCGCTGCTGTGCCGTGAAGACATCGGCCGGCACAACGCCCTCGACAAGCTGATCGGTGCAATGCAAATCGCCGAGGTCGATGCGCGCCAGGGCTTTGTGGTGGTCACCAGTCGTTGCAGCCTTGAACTGATCCACAAAGCGGTGCGCGCCCGCCTCGGCACCCTTGTCAGCCTGTCCGCCCCGACGGCGTTGACCGTGCGCTGGGCGCTCAAGCACAGGCTCAATCTGATCCACGTCCCGCACCGCAACGCCCCCCGAATCTACAGCCCGATCCAGGAGCTAACGCAATGAGCAACACCCTCACCCACCTCGACGATCAGGGCCGCGCCAACATGGTCGACGTCAGCGACAAAGCACCGACCCGCCGCGAAGCCACCGCGCAAGCCTGGGTGCAGATGCGCCCGGAAACGCTGCAGATGATCCAGGCCAACGGTCACCCCAAGGGCGATGTGTTTGCCGTGGCGCGGATCGCCGGGATTCAAGCGGCCAAGCGCACCCACGAGCTGATCCCGCTGTGCCACGCGCTGTTGCTCAGTTCGATTCACGTCGAACTCAAGGCCTGCGAACCGGACCGCGTGCAAATCACCAGCACCTGCCGCCTCACCGGCCAGACCGGGGTCGAACTCGAAGCCCTGACCGCCGCCAGCGTCGCGGCACTGACCATTTACGACATGTGCAAGGCTGTGGACCGGGCGATGGTCATCGGCGACATCCGCCTGCTCAGCAAACAGGGCGGTCGCTCCGGGCACTTTCAATGGGAGGACGTGCAATGATCCTGATCAACTACTTCGCCAGCTACCGTGATCGCCTCAATCTGGGCGGCGAAAAAATCCCCCTGACCAACGACCTGACCAGCATCGAGGACGTGCGGCAGATGCTCATGGCCCGTGGTGAGGAATGGCGCGAAGTGCTCGGCGCCGGCAACCTGATGTGTGCGTTGAATCAGGAGCTGTGCCAACCGAGCGCAGCCATCGAAGACTTCGACGAGATCGCGTTTTTTCCACCGGTCACCGGGGGCTGAGCATGACGGTACGAGTCCAGCATAAAAGTTTCGATGTCGGCCAATTGACCGCCGACTTGCATGCGCGTAATCCACGGGTCGGCGCAGTGGTGAATTTCATCGGCTACGTGCGCGATATGAACATCGGCCAAAGCGTGAATGAGCTGTTCCTCGAACACTATCCAGGCATGACCGAAAAGGCCCTCGAACAGATCGCCCGAGAGGCCCGCGAGCGTTGGCCGCTGCTGGGGGTGGAGATTGTGCATCGGGTCGGCGCACTGTCTGTCAGCGAGCCGATCGTGTTCGTCGGCGTCAGCAGCAAGCACCGGCACATGGCGTTCGAAGCCTGCGCCTTCATCATGGATGTGCTCAAGACCCGTGCGCCGTTCTGGAAGCGCGAGAGCACGGCGCAGGGTTCGCATTGGGTCGAGGCGCGGGAGAGCGACCAGAATGCGGCACTGCGCTGGAGCCTGGCGCATGCCTGAAGATCAAGAGCCCCTCACCCTAACCCTCTCCCGGAGGGAGAGGGGACTGATTGGGGGATATTGAAGAAATTCACCGAATCGAAAGATTGGCTCTGAATCCATAATCGACTCAATCTTCAGGTCGATGGATAACGCCAGACACCTCGGTCGGCCCCCTCTCCCTCTGGGAGAGGGCTGGGGTGAGGGTTGAAAGTCTGATTAGATAGCAACTCCGCCAGGATTAAATTCCGGAGTCTCGTTTGAGCACAGCGCCCAACAACCTGCCCCGCCCCGATCCCGTCACGCTGCGCCAGGCCTGGCGCTTCTGGTTCAAGCTCGGCTGCATCGGCTTCGGCGGCCCGGCCGGGCAGATCGCGATTATGCATCAGGAACTGGTCGAACGCCGGCGCTGGATCTCCGAACGGCGTTTCCTGCATGCGCTCAACTACTGCATGTTGCTGCCCGGCCCCGAGGCCCAGCAACTGGCGACCTACATTGGCTGGCTGTTGCATCGCACCTGGGGCGGGGTGATTGCCGGAGCGCTGTTCGTGCTGCCGTCGTTGTTCATCCTGATTGCCCTGTCGTGGGTGTACATCGCGTTCGGCGACGTGCCGGTGGTGGCCGGGATCTTTTACGGAATCAAACCGGCGGTGACCGCAATTGTGTTGCACGCGGCGCATCGCATCGGCTCGCGGGCGCTGAAAAACAGTTGGCTGTGGGCCATCGCCGGAGCGTCGTTCGTGGCGATTTTTGCGTTCAACCTGCCGTTCCCGTTGATCGTGCTCGGTGCGGCGCTGATCGGTTATGTCGGCGGGCGACTGGCGCCGCAACGCTTCGACAATGGCGGCCAGCGCAGCAGCGCCAAATCCTTCGGTCCGGCGTTGATCGATGACGACACGCCAACACCTGAACATGCGCGATTCAGCCTGCCGAAGCTGTGGCGCTTGCTGTTGGTCGGCGCGGCGCTGTGGTGCTTGCCGATGGGGCTGCTGACCGCGCTGTTCGGCTGGGACGGCACGTTCACGCAAATGGGCTGGTTTTTCACCAAGGCCGCGTTGCTGACGTTTGGCGGCGCTTATGCGGTGTTGCCGTATGTCTATCAGGGTGCCGTCGGGCATTATGGCTGGCTGACGCCGACACAGATGATCGATGGCCTCGCGCTGGGCGAAACCACGCCCGGGCCGCTGATCATGGTGGTGGCGTTTGTCGGTTTCATCGGCGGTTATGTGCAACCGGCGTTCGGTGCGGAACATGCGTTCGCTGCTGGCGCACTGGCGGCGACGCTGGTGACCTGGTTCACCTTCCTGCCCTCGTTTCTGTTCATCCTCGCTGGCGGGCCGCTGGTGGAGTCGACCCACAACGAACTGAAGTTCACCGCACCGTTGACCGCGATTACCGCTGCGGTGGTCGGGGTGATTCTCAACCTGGCGTGTTTCTTCGCTTATCACGTGTTCTGGCCGAGCGGTTTTGCCGGGCAAGCGGATGTGTTTTCGATCGGGCTGGCACTGCTGGCCGCGTTGGCGCTGTTCGTTTTCAAACGCGGGGTGATTGCAGTGTTGATCGTTTGCGCCCTCGCCGGGCTGGGCTTTCACCTGCTGCGCTGAGCGTCGATCAATGGTACAGGGGCGCAATCATCGGTTTACACACCCGCAGATTGCCCCTTACTATCCGGGCACACCGGTCGGCGGGCCTGCCCCGCCACCGACGTTTTCCGCCAACGGAAACACGCGTATGAGTACGTCACCACAACAAGCAAAAATGTTGAACGTCTCCGCTGTGTGCGCCCTCTGTCACAGGGGCCGCGCATGAATCGCATCGTCAATCTCCCCATGGCCCTGCGCCGTTCCAAGCTGCGTCACTCCGCACGCCCGCCGGATATCGCCTGCTGATTTCTGTCAGTTAGAAAAGATCCATTGTGGCGAGGGGATTCATCCCCGATGGACTGCGCAGCAGTCCCTGTCTTTTTGGCCCGCTACGCGCGCCGTCGGGGATAAATCCCCTCACCACAGGTTCAGTGTCACTTCCGACTGCCGGGCATTAGCGAAATACTTTTTTCTTTTTGATATCCCTGCCAGGACACCCACGCCTATTTACCGCGTCGTGTCCGGCCCGAATCTGCGCGCCTGTGCGGCGCCATCGTGAGTGATTGATTATGAAATTCGCAGCCATCGAAGACGCACGCCTGTTCCTTGAACAGAACCCCGATATCGACATGATCGAGCTGTTCATCCTCGACGCCAACGGCGTGCCGCGCGGCAAGCTGTTGCACCGCGAAGAACTGCTGGCGGTGTATGAAAGTGGTCGCCCGTTACCCAGCACCATCCTCGGCCTGACCGTACAGGGTGAGGACGTGGAGAACTCCGGTCTGGTGTGGGACGTCGGCGACATCGACTGCCGCGCCTACCCGCTCGAAGGCAGTCTGGTGCGTCTGCCATGGCGACAGATTCCGACCGCTGCGGTGCAGGTCAGCATGCATCCGACCGAGGGCATGCCGGCGAGCATCGCCGACCCGCGTCACCTGCTGATCAAGGTGATCGACGGCCTCAAAGCCGAGGGTTATCACCCGGTCATGGCCTGCGAGCTGGAGTTCTATCTGCTCGACGCCAAACGCGATCACAACGGCCGACCGCAACCGGCGCTGGACGCCGACGGTGGCCGACCGCGACACACCCAGGTCTACGGCTTGCGTGAACTGGAGCAGATCGAACCGTTCCTCGCCGACCTCTACCAGGCCTGCAAACTGCACGGTATTCCGGCGCGCACGGCGATCTCCGAATACGCCCCGGGGCAGGTGGAAATCACCCTCGAACACGGCGATGCACTGCAGGCGATGGATCAGGCGGTACGCTACAAACGTCTGGTCAAAGCCGTGGCGCACAAACACGGCATGCAGGCGACGTTCATGGCCAAGCCGTTCGATGACCTGGCCGGCACCGGTATGCACATGCACGTCAGCCTCGCCGATGGTGCTGGGCACAACCTGTTCGCCTCGCAAGATCCGGCCGGCACCCCGCTGCTGCGCACCGCGATAGGCGGCATGCTCGCCTCCCTGCTCGATACGCTGCTGCTGTTCTGCCCCAACGCCAACTCGTACCGCCGGTTCCAGGCCAACAGCTACGCGCCATTGGCGCCGACCTGGGGCGTCGACAATCGCACCGTCAGCCTGCGTGTTCCTGGCGGCCCGGCCAACACCCGGCACATCGAACACCGCATCTGCGGCGCCGATGCCAACCCGTATCTGGCGGCAGCAGCGATCCTCGCCGGCATCCATCGCGGCATTCGTGAAGACCTTGATCCGGGGGCGCCGGTTGAAGGCAATGGCTACGCGCAGGCGAAGGAATTGTTACCGACTGATTGGCTGACGTCGCTGCGGGCACTGGAGAATTCGGTGTGGGCGCGGGATGCCCTAGGGCAAGCATTTCTCGGGGTGTATCTGGCGGTGAAACGGGCCGAGTACCGGCAGTTCATGGCCGAGGTGGGTGAGCAGGACTGGCGCTGGTACCTGACCGAAGCCTGAAGCCTCACACCATCCCCCCCTGTGGGAGCGGGCTTGCACTCTGACTCCCGAATTTGTGTGGACACTGACATGACCGAACGCTGCAATTCCTACTACACCGCCACGCTCAACCAGGACACCGACTACCCGACCCTGCAAGGCCGCCACCAGGTCGATGTGGTGATCATCGGCGGCGGTTTCACCGGTGTTGCCACCGCCGTCGAACTCGCCGAAAAGGGCCTGAAAGTCGCCATCGTCGAGAGCCATAAAATCGGCTGGGGCGCCACCGGGCGCAATGGCGGGCAAGTCACCGGCAGCCTCTCCGGCGACGGCGCGATGCGCAAACAGATGCGCCCGAAACTCGGCGATGAAGTCGACGATTTCATCTGGCACCTGCGCTGGCGCGGACACGAAATCATCCAGCAGCGCGTCGAGAAATATGGCATCCAGTGCGACCTCAAGCACGGCCATCTGCACGCAGCCTACAAACCGAGTCACATGGACGGTTTGCGCCAGGATTACGAAGAAGCCGTGCGCCGTGGGATGGCCGACGAGGTCAGCCTGCTCGACCGCAGTCAGGTGCGCGATCTGCTGCAAAGCGACCTCTACCACGGCGCAATCAGGAACACCCGCAACATGCACCTGCACCCGCTCAACCTGTGCATTGGCGAGGCGCGGGCGGCGGAAAGTCTGGGGGCGCTGATCTTCGAAAACAGTGAAGTACTGGAGATCATTCACGGCACGGCTCCTCACAAAAGCCCTGGCGTCAGAACCGCCCACGGCCAGATCGATGCCAGGCAGGTGATGCTCGCCGGTGACGTCTATCACAAGCTTGAACCGGGTCAGCTCAAGGGCAAGATTTTCCCGGCCATGGGCGGCATTGTCACCACCGCGCCGCTGGGAGACCTGGCGCGGCAGATCAACCCCGAGGACCTGGCGGTGTACGACTGCCGCTTCGTCCTCGATTACTACCGCCTCACGGCCGACGGTCGGCTGCTGTTCGGCGGCGGCGCCAACTACAGCGGCAAGGATTCGCGGGACATCGCCGCCGAGCTGCGCCCGTGCATCGAGCAGACGTTCCCGGCGCTCAGAGGGGTGAAAATCGATTACCAGTGGAGCTGCGCGATGGGCATCGTGATCAACCGCATCCCGCAACTGGGCAAGCTCTCGGACAACGTCTGGTATTGCCAGGGCTACTCGGGACACGGCATCGCGACGACGCACATCATGAGCCGGGCGATCACCGGGCAGATGGAACAGTTCGACACCTTTGCCGCGTGCCAGCATATTCGCGTGCCAATGGGGGATTTGCTGGGCAACCCGCTGTTGGCGGCGGGGATGTGGTATTACCAGATGCTCGAAAAACTGCGTTGATCGCACAGGCCCTTTCGCGAGCAAGCCCGCTCCCACATTCGAATGCATTCCAAATGTGGGAGCGAGCCTGCTCGCGAAGA
>NZ_NQYG01000062.1:0-22773 GCF_002878485.1 Pseudomonas sp. AD21 | reverse complement strand
CGAATCCATTCCAAATGTGGGCGCGAGCCTGCTCGCGAAGACGCCAGCAGCCCCAATACAAATCTCAACCAGACAACTGCTCCCACATTGGAGTCCATTCCAAATGTGGGCGCGGGCTTGCTCGCGAAGACGCCAGCAGCCTTACTACAAATTTCAGTCCAGCAACTGCTCCACCACAATCCCCAACCGCCGATAATCCTCGACACTGCCCGACGCCACATGCCGTTCGGTAATCAGCGTATGCAGACGAGCACAAGAAGCCACCACAAACGGCTCCACCGCCCCCAACTTGTCCGCCGTGGTCACTGCAATCACCCGCGTCGCACTGTCGAGCAAAGCCTGTTTGACCGGCACTTCATCGAAATGCAGCGAGGTGATGCCCACCTCCGGGTGAATCGCGCAGACCCCGGTAAACGCCAGATCCGCCTTGATCCCGGCCAGCATGCGCACCGCCTCATGCCCGCCGGCCGACATCGTGCGCGGGTTCAGTTGCCCGCCGGCCAGAATCACCTTCACGCCCTTGTACTCGGACAAGGCAATGGCCGTCATCGGCGCCGCCGTCACCGCCGTGATCTGGATATCCGCGCGCATCGAGCGCGCGACCTGCAACGTGGTCGAGCCGGAATCGAACAGCACAATCTGGCCGTCCTCGACCTTTTGCGCCGCCACCTGCGCCAGACGCACCTTCACCTCGTCGCTCTCCTCCAGGCGGGTGAAGTAGTCCTTGCCGGTGTCCTTGGGTCGCGGCAGCGCCCCGCCGTGCACCCGCTGCACCAAGCCCGCGTGGTCCAGTTCGGCGAGATCGCGGCGAATGGTGTCTTCGGACACGGCAAAATGCTGGCTCAACTCCGAAGCCATGACCTTGCCGTCGCGTTCAAGGATCAGGAGGATTTTCTGCCGACGCAGGGACGGCAGTTCGGTGACCGAATGATCGTGCATGAGTTTGCCTGTTTGTGCTTGTAGTTGCAGGTTTTCCGAGACTAGCGAAAGCCCCGGGCAAACACAAACCGGCCGGTATCAATTGTTTCGATCATTGGAATCAACAAGCCGAATTTTTTCTTTGCCTGGCGCCTGTTCAGAATGGCCCCACTCCAAAAAGGCTCAGGATGAACAGCTGATGAATCTCAATTTTGCGTTTGCGTGCATGATCGTCGTGTCTTTTGCGATTGCCCTGGGCCACGCCTGAGGCGCTAGACCGACGCCGCCAGATGTTCACGCAACCACTTGTGTGCCGGATCGCGGTGCGAGCGTTCGCCCCAGAACATCGCCATTTCGTAGCCCGGCACCTGCAGTGGTGCGTCGACCACCTGCAACGCCGGGTTGCCGCGCCCCAGCCGTGACGGCAGCATCGCCACCAGATCCGTGCTGACCAGCACCGACATCACCATCAGAAAATGTGGCACCGACAGCACCACGTTGCGCGCCAGGCCGACCTCGGCCAGTGCCTTGTCGGTCACGCCAAAAAAGCCCCCGCCCTCGCGCGACACCATCACGTGTTCCAGTGCGCAGAACTGTTCGCGGTTCGGCTTGCGCTTCAAGCGCGGATGGCCGACGCGACCGGCCAATACGTAGTGCTCGGTGAACAGCACCCGTTGATGCAGATCCAGCGGCGCGTCTTCGGTGATGTGCAACGCCAGGTCGAACACGCCCTGCTCCGCCTGCTTGACCAACTGCGCCGGCATCAGGTCGAGGACCGCCAGCCGCGTGCCCGGTGCCTGAATGCGCAGACCGCTGAGAGCCGGCAGCACCACCGTCGATTCACCGTAATCGGTCGCCGAGACTTTCCAGATCTGGCTGGCCTGCGCCGGATCGAACGCACTGGCCGGCGCCACCGCCCGTTCCAGTGCTTCCAGCGCCTCGCGCAACGGCTCGCGCAATTCATCGGCCCGCGCGGTTGGCCGCATGCCCCGTGGCCCGGGCAGCAACAGCGGGTCGGCAAAGATGTCGCGCAGCTTGGCCAGGTGCACGCTCACCGACGGCTGCGACAGGTTCAACCGCTCTGCGGCGCGGGTTACGTTGTGTTCTGCCAATAACACGTCTAGGGTCAACAGCAAGTTGATGTCCAGACGTCGTAAATTATTCATGGCTATACCTGACATATCAGACATTCATTTCCAATATACCGATCAAGGATTGATCCTGCTTACATTCAACCAAGGAGTTGCAACATGAATGTGCTACTGGTCTACGCCCACCCCGAACCCACCTCGCTCAACGGCTCGCTCAAGGACTTCACCGTCCAGCGCCTGCAGGCCGCCGGTCACTCCGTGCAGGTCTCCGACCTGTACGCGATGAACTGGAAGACCACCCTCGACGCCGACGACGCCCCCGGTCGCGACGAGAGTCGACCGTTCCACGCCTCGCAGGATTCGAAACTGGCTTACCAGCAGGGCCGGCAGTCCGCCGACATTGCCCGCGAGCAGGAAAAACTGCTGTGGGCCGACGCGCTGATCCTGCAGTTCCCGCTGTGGTGGTTCACCATGCCAGCAATCCTCAAGGGCTGGGTCGAACGCGTTTACGCCTACGGGTTCGCCTACGGTGTCGGCGAACATTCCGATAGCCGTTGGGGTGAGCGTTACGGCGAAGGGAAGATGAAAGGCAAGCGTGCGATGTTGGTGGTTACTACCGGAGGCTGGGATTCGCACTACGGCTCACGCGGGATCAACGGGCCGATTGATGACCTGCTGTTTCCGATTCAGCACGGCGTGCTGTTTTATCCCGGTTTCGAGGTGGTGCCGCCATTCCTGGTGTACCGCGCCAGCCGCATGGATGAAGCGCGGTTTGCCGAGACCTGCGAAGCGCTGGGCACGCGTCTGGATGAGTTGTGGAGCACGCGGCCGATTGCGTATCGGCAACAGAATGGCGGGGAATATCAGATCCCCGCTCTGACGCTCAAGGATGACATCGCCCCCGGCGAGGAAGGCTTCACCGTCCACCTGCGCTGATCACACCCCGCACCTTGTGGTGAGGGATTTTGTCCCTTCACCACAACGGCTTGCGCTCCGGATTCAGGCCGACACTACCTTCGCCGTGCGCACAAACAGCGCATGCGCCTTGTCCCAGAAATTGCCGCCGAGCACGAAGAAACTGCCGATGAACATCAGGTCACCCAGCAGTTGCATCTGCCACAGATTGGGGCGCAATCCTGGCCAGAAGTTATCGAAATACGGTTCCAGAAACGCGGTCAGCAGCGGCAGCCAGAACATCGCCACGCCGATCCGGTGACGCATCGGCCCGACCTGATCGACCGGCGTCGGAATGATCCCCGACACGTAACCGCCGATCTTGCGCTTGAGTTCGGCAAACCCGGCCTTGCCCATCACGGCGATCACCAGCAGCAACAGCACCTTGTTGCTGATGAACAGCACCCCGGTCAGCGCGGCGACTTTCGAGCCGGGCACATCGAGGCTGGCCGCGAGCGGTACCATCAGCCACGAGCCGAGCATCAGGCAGATGATTGCTACACCGGCCTTGAAGCGCCAGTTGGCAGCGGTGGGCGGTACAACCGATTCCTGTGAGGTGTCCATGGCTTCGTACCTTTTTATCGAGGGCGCGGGTCGGGAAGGCGCGCTTGAAAAGCGTAGCAGCAGATTCGCCCGATCAACCGGTCATCTGCCGTCTATGCTCCAGTGATATTTGCGATCAGGGACACGCGCAATGCCTGCCACCACCGCCCTGCTGACACGGCCCGGCCACTTGTTGTTGCTTGGCGCCTTGAGTTTGAGCGGTTGCGTACGCCTGGGACCGGATTTCCAGCCGCCGGGCGAAGCCTGGAGCAAGCAATGGAACAGCACGGCGCTGGAGCAGGCCAGCGAACGGGCCGATCAGCCGGACCTGCGCCAGTGGTGGCAAGTGTTCGCCGACCCGGTGCTCGACCGCCTGATCGCCGAAGCCGATGCACACAACAGCAGCCTGAAAATCGCCGGGTTGCGGGTGCTCGAAGCCCGCGCACAATTGGGCATCGCCGAAAGCGGCCGCTACCCGCAAGTACAGCAGGTCGGCGTCGACAGCCTCTACGTCGATCGCCATCAGGCCGGCGGCAACAACCCGCAGAATCATCAATTCTGGCAACACAGCGCGGCGTTCGATGTCGGCTGGGAGCTGGATTTCTGGGGCCGCTTCAGCCGCGCCGTTGAATCGTCCGATGCCAGTTACTTCGCCGCCCAGGCCAACTACGAAGACGCGCTGGTGTTGCTGCGCGCGCAAGTCGCCGACACCTATTTTCTGCTGCGCACCACCGAAGCACGGCTGCGGGTCGCCCGGGAAAACGCCGCCCAGCAGAAACGCAATTTCGAGATCACCGAAAAACTCTTCAACAGCGGCCAGACCGCCGAACTCGACCTGCAACAGGCGAAAACCCAGTACCTGGGCACGCTGAGCAGCCTCCCGGCGTTCGAAGATCAGCTGCTGCGCACCCGTAACGCGCTGGCGGTGCTGGTCGGTCAGCCACCCGGTGGCGCGGCGCTGCTGGCTGAGCAAGCGGGGCTGATTCCACTGGTTGATCGCGCGGTGCTGCAGGACGTCCCGGCGAACCTGCTGCTGCGCCGCCCGGATGTGCGGGCGGCAGAACTGAACGTGGCTGCGCAATCGGCGCTGGTCGGGGTCGCCGAAACCGATCTGTACCCGTCGCTGACTTTACTGGGCAGCATCGTCTGGTCCACCGACACCCTCAGCGCCACCCCGCGCAGCCTCGACCTGATTGGCGGCCCGAGCCTGCGCTGGAACATCTTTGATTACGGGCGTATCCGCAACAATATCCGGGTGCAGGACGCGCGCCTGCAGCAACTGATCGAAGCCTATCGCGACAAGGTGCGCCAGGCCGCGCGCGAGGCCGACGATGCCGCCAGCGGCCTGAGCAAAGCGCTGGGGCGGGAGCGTATTCTGCGCGAGGCCGAAGGTGCGGCGCGACGCTCACTGGTGCTGGCCAACACACAATACCGCGAAGGTTATTCGGACTTTCAACGGGTGCTCGACGCCCAGCGTGCGCTGCTGGAACTGCAAGACAACTATCTGGTCAGCCGCAGCGATGCGGTGAGCAACCTGATCGCCCTGTACAAAGCCCTCGGTGGCGGCTGGCAAAACAGCGCACCGCCGATCGACGAGCCCACCCGGCAACAGATGCAGCAGCGCACCAACTGGGGCGACTTGCTCAACGCACCGCCCGCCCCAGCGGCGTATCCCCTCCCATCGCAGGTAAGCCGCCATGACTGACGCCGCGCCTCCAGCGCCCGCCCCCGCACCGGTTCAGCCTGACCCGGCGAAAAAAGGCATCCGTTGGGTGCTGCTGTTGATCGTGCTGAGTCTGGCCTGGTACCTGTTGGCCGACCGCTACACGCCTTACACCCAGCAGGCGCGGGTCGGCGCGTTCGTGATTCCGGTGGCGGCGGAAGTCGCGGGTCGGGTGATCAAAGTCAACGTGCGCAACAATCAGGACGTCAAGGCTGGCGACATCCTCTTCGAACTCGACCCGCAGCCGCTGCAAATTGCCGTCGACCGCGCCAGGGCGGACCTTGAATCGACCCGCCGTCAAGTCGGCGCCAGCACCGCCGGCATCGCTTCGGCGCAGGCTTCGCTACGCGCCGCGCAGGCCAACGAACTCAAGGCACGCCAGGACAATCAGCGCCTCGAAGGCTTGTACAAACAGGACCCTGGCACGGTCTCGGTGCGCCTGCTGGAAGTGTCGCGCGCCAACCGCGAACAAGCGGTCGCGCAGGTCGCCGCCGCACGCGCCGAAGTGCAACGGGCGCAGGAACAGGAAGGCGGCAACACCGACACCAACGCCCAACTGCGCAGCGCCGCCGCGGCACTGGCCAAGGCCGAACTGGACCTGGCCAACACGCGCATCGGCGCGCGCTCGGCCGGTTTGATCACCGACCTGCGCACCGACGTCGGCCAGTTCACCGCCGTCGGCAGCCCGCTGATGACCCTGATCGCCATTCACGACGTGTGGATCAGCGCCGACCTCACCGAAAACAATCTCGGCCGTGTGCAACCCGGCACCCCGGTGGCGATCGTCCTCGACGCGCTACCCGGCGAAGTGCTCGACGGTCGCGTGCGCAGCGTCGGCTATGGCGTCAGTGTCGGTCAGACCCCAGCGCCCGGCACCCTGCCAAGCATCCAGAACAGCCGCGACTGGCTGCGTCCGGCGCAGCGTTTCCCGGTGATCATCGAGTTCACTGACGAGGCGAAAAAGCGCCTGTTCGACAGCCGTGCGATCCGCGCTGGTGGCCAGGCAGAGGTCATGGCCTTCCCCTCCGAGGGCAATCTGCTCAATCCGTTGGGGCGGCTGTTTGTCGGTCTGATGAGCTGGCTGTCGTATGCCTATTGAGCGCAGCGTGCCGGCGCAACGGGCGTTGCGCCTGGCGTTCGGCACGGCGTTTTGCACCGCCGCCAGCTATGGTTTCGCGTTGCCGTTGCCATTTGTCTCGCCGGTACTGGCGGTGCTTCTGCTCGCCAGCCTGCCGCGTCCGCTGCCGCTGAAAGGCGCGTTGGCGCTGGCGCTGGTGGCCGCGTTCACCACCAGCATCGGCCTGCTGCTGGTGCCGTTGCTGCGTTACTACCCGGTGAGCGGCGTGTTGCTGATCGGCCTCGGCCTGTTTCTGGTGTTCCGCTTTGGCCTGCGTGGCGGTAATCCATTGATCATGATGTTTCTGGTGATCGGCATGACCATGATTTCCGCCGCCGGATTCGCCGAATTCGATCTGGCAATGGCGGTGATCGGCGCGCTGGTCAAAGGCCTGCTGCTGGCGGTGGCGGTGGTCGGCGTCAGCCACACTTTGTTCCCGGAACGCCCCGACAGCCCTGCTGCCCCGAAATCGCCGGCCATGCCTGCCGATGACGTACCGCGCGTGGCCCTGCGCGCCACGCTGATCGTACTGCCGACCTTTCTGCTGGCTCTGAGCGACCCGGCGAGCTACCTGCCGATCATCCTCAAAGCGGTCAGCCTCGGTCAGCAGACCTCCACCACCCAGACCCACCACGCCGGCCGCGAACTGCTTGGCTCAACGCTCCTGGCCGGCGTACTGGCGGTGCTGCTCTGGTGCGGCTTGAGTCTGTTCGTGCACCTGTGGATGTTCTTTCTGTGGACGCTGCTGTTCGGCCTGTGGCTGGCACGCAAACTCTATCGCCTGAGCCCGACGCAATTCAGCCCGGGCTTCTGGATCAACACCCTGATCACCCTGCTCATCCTGCTCGGCCAATCGGTGCAGGACAGTGCAGCGGGCAAGGACGTGTACACCGCGTTCGCGGTGCGCATGGGATTGTTTATTCTGGTGACGCTGTACGGCACGTTGATGATGCATGTGCTGGTCGCGCACAGGTCCGGCGTCAAGGCGTGATCAGCTTTCCTCCCGCACCCGCCGTACCTGCACCAACAACGCCGGCGCAAAGTGCAGCAACACCATCCGCGCCAGATGATGCGTGAGGATAAACACCACGTTCAGCCCGCCGGCGAAGGCGACAATCGCAATCGTCTCGATCGCGCCCGGCATGTACGCCAGCCACAGCGACAAAGCATCACTGCCCAACCACCGCGCCGCCACTTCGGCGAACACCGCCGCGACCACGATCATCAACCCCACCGACACCAGCGCCGTACGACCATGCCGCCCCAGCTCCGCAACGCCCAGGCCCTGAAAGCGCGAACCGATCCGTACGCCGAGAATCAGCGCCGCCAGATTCAGGCTCCAGTCCGGCATATGAAAACCGTGCAGCCATCCCGACTTCACAAACACCGCAGTCAGCAGAATCGCCGTCAACATGAACGGCGCCGGCACGCCAATCACCAGCAACAAGCGCCCGAGCACCACACTCAAGCCGATCAGCGCCAGCACGGTCAACGCCATGCCCGTGCTCAACGGACCGCTTTCAACCACTGCCACCGACGCCTGCCCGGGGATCAAAAAGCTCACCAGCACGGTGATCAACAGCAAGCGCATCAAGTGCACGATGATGACCTTGCTCGAGGCCTTTTCCGACTCCAGCAAATCAAACACCGCCGCCAGTGCGCCGGGGTATACCGCCAACAGCGCGTCGGTGCGGTTCCAGCCTGCGCCGCGCGTCAGCCACCATCCAGCCAGAGCGATCTGTACGGTCAGACACAGCAGCAAAACGCCGAGGCTTGGCAACATGGCCGAGGCCGTCGCGCTGTCCCACGCCTCGAACATCAGCCCGGTGGCGATGCCCAGCGTGACCTGGATGTAGCCCAGCCCATAAGGGGTTGCGGGGGCGAAACCGGTTCGCGTGGTGACCAGCGCAGTGACGAGAATCGCCCCCAGCAACAGGCCATGAGGAACACCGCTGACTTGCAACGCAGCGCCAACGGCGGCAGCGATCAACAAACACAGAATCGATTTCATATTTTCGCCTTCCTGGCTATTCAACTGACCATTGGTACTTACGCGCGCAACCGTCCAATCGCCCGCCGATATTTTTCGATCCGCTCCAGATCCTCCCAACTTGGCGAGGCAATCCGCGACAGGTCGCTGTTCTCTTCCAGATCCGCCAGTTTCACCACCCGGCCAATCGGGTTCTGCGCCGCACGCTCGACGAAATCCTCGTAGGATTCGCCCGGCACCTTGGTCACCGATTCGATGGCTGACAGGACGTCTTCGCTGAAGCCTTCATTGCGCAGATCTTCGAGGCTGATACCGCAATCCTCGACTACATCGTGCAGTACGGCGACGATGCGTTCTTCCAGCGTGTTCATGCGCAACATGACTTTCAGCGGATGCAGAATGTACGGTGCGCCGCCCTTGTCCACCTGCCCGGCGTGCGCGGTGGCAGCGAGGGCGATGGCGCGTTCGAGTGTCTGGGGCATGGAGAATTCCTCGGATTAAATACCGTAACGGCCGCCGACGTGGATATTGCGCTTGAGCCAAGCGCCAATCGCCTGCAAACGGCTGAGGGGGTTGGCAGGTTTAGCAGCTTTGGCGGATTCGGAATGTTTTTGCAGAATCAGCGCCACCAGCGTTGCCTGATCTGCACCGTTATTCGCATCGATCAGCTCTGCGACCCACGCACAATCGGCTTTTTTCAGAAACCCACGCCACTCGCCGGGCCAGGCGTCCAGCTCATCCAGTGCCAACCAACGTGCTCCGCCCTGCTCGGCATGCCCACCGCCAATCGATTGCTGGAAGCAGAAAGGCGTGGCCGCTCGGGACAGGTCGATGCAGAAGAAGTAGACGTCGTGGGTCTTGTGTTGCGGCGTGGGGGCATTGTTGCGGCCGCCGATGTCGATCATGGGCAATGTTCCAATCCTTGGGGTGCTAGATGTGTCCGATTGTTTCGCAGTCTACGTCACCGGCGCAAATGAAAAACCGGTGGAAAGCCTTCCTCGCCACGGGGGTCAGTTTTACGTGGAATGCGCCGTCTCAATTTGATAGCTTCAACGCCATCTATTGGCCATCATCCATTGCGAAACAGTGACGGCCAGAGCCCGACAAGGTTCACTGACGCGGGCACTCGCAAAAAGCAGTATCCAACGGTGACAGGCTCCCTGCAAAAGAATCTGTCATCTGTGTTTCCCTTTCCAATACGGACCGATATTCCCATGAAACTGCTGTATGCAGGCTCATTCCTGCTTCTGATTGCGGGCTGCTCGCCAATGCCGCAATACGCTCCCCCTGCCAACGCCCCTCAAGCGCAGATTCGCAGTGAGATGGACGCGGCATTCAACCGTCGTAACTACGTGAGCCTCAGCGCAGCGCCGGCGATAGCCTGCAAGTACGGCAGGTCGGTACCCGTGACACCCGCTCTGCGCCTGTTCTCCGTACGCGGAGGGGAACCATCGAATCAGGAAGGTTTTCGAGCCATTGAAGCCGGCAAACCGATCCACCTGCTGCTTGAAGGCGGGGCCAGCGGCAACCGTACCTGTACAGTCGATTTTGTCAGTGAGTTCGTGCCGGGCGCCCGTTATGTGATCAAAGGCGGCCTGACCGGTACCCCGACTGACCTGTACGGCTGCCAGATCAGCATCGTTGATCTGGACTCCGGCGCTCGACTCCTCCAGGCGAAACAGGCACCGGCCAACAACTGCGCTCTGGATCGACTATCAATGCCGGGGTCTTGAACTCGGCCATTCACGTTCGTGACAGACGTTGATCAAACAGATTTTTGCGTCTGAAAAGCTTGTAGGAAACCACCCTATGTGGCGAGGGAGCTTGCTCCCGCTGGCCTGCGAAGCGGCCCCAAAACCGGATAGTCCGTTTCTCCCGAATATGCCGCAGGCCGCGAATTACGCCGACTGCGTCGCCGAGCAGGAGCAAGCTCCCTCGCCACAGGTTCGCGATCTAGGAGCCGTCGTTTCCTCGCAGAATGATAGCGCATAGACATCACTAATATTTATCACATGAAACGGAATGACTTACTAAGAATAAAGTATAAAAAAACCGCATTTCTGCGGCTTTTTAATCTGTTGAGAGGGTAGCTGCGAAGAATCAACGTCAAAAATTCGCCGGCGTATTCGCACTAATAATCTCAGCCTCATCCGCCCCGATATTCCGGAACTTATGCGGCAGCGTGGTCGGAAAGTAATACCCATCCCCCGCATTCAACACACTCACCGACCCATCCACGGTCAACTCCACAGTGCCACGCGTCACCAGCCCACACTCCTCGCCTTCCGCATGCACAATCGGCTCTTCGCCGGAGCTTGCGCCCGGCGCGTATTGCTCACGCAGCAGGCGCATCTGGCGGCTCGGCACGGAGGCGCCGATCAGCAGCAAACGCAGGCCATGGCGGCCGAGGTCTGGCTGTTCATTGGCGCGGAAGACGTATTGGTGTTCGCGCGGGGGCTGGTCGAAGGTGAAGAAGTCGGCCAGGGACATCGGGATGCCTTCGAGCAGCTTTTTCAGCGAGCTGACGGAAGGGCTGACACGATTCTGTTCGATCAGGGAGATGGTGGCATTGGTCACGCCGCTACGCCGGGCCAGCTCGCGCTGGGAGAGTTTGTAGCTTTCGCGTACTAGTTTGAGTCGAGAACCCGTATCCATGACAGCCTTATGTGAGAACGACTTAAGGGCGATGGGGGTGGGTGGCGGGTGACGCGCCGAGGGCGCGGATCACGTTGCTCCCGTGTCCCGGAACCGTGAAAGGCGGCTATTAAATCACGTTTGGTGGTGTTGCTCAGCAGGTTCGATGGACGGTGCGGTAAAAGTCTTTCGGGCCTTGGTAATACGGACCTGTAGGAGTGAGCCTGCTCGCGATTCGGTAGCACATCCAACATCAATTTGCCTGGATGACCGCCTTCGCGAGCAAGCCCGCTCCCACAGGGTTTGTGGTGTTTCTGTGGGAGGGATGATGGCTGGGTTGGCCCCATCGCGAGCAGGCTCACTCCTACAATTTGATCTTTGGTATTTCAGCAGGATTGATTTTGCCTTTGCTGGCCTCTTCGCGAGCAAGCCCGCTCCCACAGTTGGACATCTGGGGTATTGCGAGAATAAAAACCGGCGGGGTCTTGGGGGCCGCCGCCGGGGAGGTAACTTAGATGCCGAAACGGTCGCGCAGCGAATAGTAGACGGCACCGAGGGCGGTCAATGGGGCAGAAAAGGTGCGACCGCCGATCATTGGCATGTGCGGCAGGGAGGCGAAGGCATCGAAGCGTTCAGCGTCGCCGCGGATCATTTCCGAGATCAGTTTGCCGGCCAGGTGCGAGCACGTGACGCCGTGGCCGCTGTAGCCCTGCATGTAGTAGGCGTTTTTCTCGATGCGGCCGAATTGCGGCATGCGTGACATGGTCAGCAGGAAGTTGCCGGTCCAGCGGTAGTCGATTTTCACGTCCTTGAGCTGCGGAAAAGTCTTGAGGATCTTCGGGCGGATCAGTTGTTCGATGTCGTCCGGTTCACGAGCGCCATAGACCACGCCGCCGCCGTACAGCAGACGGTTGTCAGCGGTGAGACGGTAGTAATCCAACAGGTAGTTGCAGTCTTCGACACAGTAGTTGTTGGTGATCAGGCTGCGCGCCTGTTTCTCGGTCAACGGTTCGGTGACGACGATCTGCGAGCCGCACGGCATGCTTTTCGCGGTCACGCGGTTGTCCAGGCCTTGCGGCAGGTAGGCGTTGCCGGCGATCAGCAGGTACTTGGCGCGCACCTGGCCTTTGGCCGTGCGCACGACGTTGGGCTCGCCGTATTTGATTTCCACGGCAGCCGACTGCTCGTAGATCTTGCCGCCCAGACGCACGATGGCCGCGGCTTCACCGAGGGCCAGGTTCAGCGGATGAACGTGGCCGCCCTGCATGTCCAGCATGCCGCCAACGTAGGCATCGGAGCCGACTTCGCGACGGATATCAGCAGCGTCGAGCATCTTCAGGTTCTTGTTGCCGTAACGCTCCCAACTGCGCTTTTGCTCGGCGAGACCATTGAGTTGTTTCTTGTTCATCGCTGCGAAGATGCCGCCCGGGCGGTAGTCGCATTTGATGTCGTATTCCTTGATGCGCGAACGGATGATGTCGGCACCTTCGAAGATCATGCTGCCGAGGATTTCTGCAGTCTTGTCGCCGTAGCGCTCTTCGATCACATCGACGTCGCGGCTGTAGGAGTTGACCAGTTGCCCGCCATTGCGACCGCTGGCGCCGTAGCCGACTTTCGCCGCTTCGAGCACGGTCACTTTGTAACCGGCTTCAGTCAGGAACAGCGCCGAGGACAAGCCGGTGTAGCCGGCGCCGATGATGCAGACATCGCACTCGACCGACTCTTGAAGAATCGGGAAGTCGATGACTTCGTTGCGAGTGGCGGCGTAGTAGCTGTTGACGTGTTGTTGCTTCATTTTATTGTTCTCCGAGGGTCGCTCATCAGAAGCGACCACCGCTGTAGAAAATCAGAGCTTGATCCAGGTCGCTTTCAGCTCGGTGTACTTGTCGAACGCGTGCAGCGATTTGTCGCGACCGTTGCCCGACTGTTTAAAGCCACCGAACGGCGCAGTCATGTCGCCGCCGTCGTACTGGTTGACCCACACGCTGCCGGCACGCAGGCCACGGGCGAAGGTGTGCGCCTTGCTCAGGTTGCTGGTCCAGACGCCGGCGGCGAGGCCGAAGATGCTGTCGTTGGCGATCTGCAGCGCTTCTTCAACGGTGTCGAAGGTGATCAGCGACAGCACCGGGCCGAAGATTTCTTCGCGGGCGATGGTCATCGCGTTGGTCACGCCGTCGAACAGCGCCGGTTGCACGTACAGGCCGCCGGTTTCTTCAAGGGTGCGTTGGCCGCCGGCAATCAGTTCGGCGCCCTGCTCGCGACCGATGCTGATGTAGCGCAGCACGTTGTCCAGTTGACGCTGATCGACCACGGCGCCGACGGTGGTGGCCGGGTCGAGGGCATGCCCCGGTTTCCACGCTTGCAGCGCTTCCACCAGCAGCGGAATGAATTGCTCGCGGATCGAACGCTCGACCAGCAGACGCGAACCGGCGGTGCAGACTTCACCCTGGTTGAACGCGATGGCGCCGGCCGCCGCTTGTGCTGCCGCACGCAAATCCGGTGCGTCGGCAAACACCACGTTGGGACTCTTGCCGCCGGCTTCGAGCCAAACGCGTTTCATGTTGCTTTGGCCGGCATAAATCATCAGTTGCTTGGCTATCGCCGTGGAGCCGGTGAAGGCCAGCACGTCGACATCCATATGCAGCGCCAGCGCCTTGCCAACGGTGTGACCGAAACCTGGCAGAACGTTGAACACGCCTTTCGGAATGCCGGCGTCCAGCGCCAACCGGGCGATGCGGATCGCGGTCAGCGGCGACTTTTCCGAAGGTTTCAGAATGAATGAGTTGCCCGCCGCCAGGGCTGGAGCGAACTTCCAGCTGGCCATGATCAGCGGGAAATTCCACGGCACGATCGCGGCGACCACACCGGACGGTTCGCGGGTCACCAGACCGAGTTGGTCGTGCGGCGTGGCGGCGACTTCGTCGTAGATCTTGTCTATGGCCTCGGCGCTCCAGCGGATCGCGTTGGCGGTCGCCGGGATGTCGATGCTCATCGAGTCGCTGATCGGTTTGCCCATATCGAGGGTTTCCAGCAGCGCCAGTTCTTCCTGGTGTTGCAGGATCAGATCGGCGAAGCGGATCAGGATGCGCTTGCGCTCGGCCGGGGCCTTGTGCGCCCACACGCCGGATTCAAAGGATTGGCGTGCGACTTCGACGGCGAGGTTGGCGTCGGCTTCATCGGTGCTGGCCACGGAGGCGAGGAAACGGCCGTCGACGGGGCTGAGGCATTCGAAGGTGGCGCCGCTGATCGCCGGGCGATATTCACCATTGATGAACGCGCGGGATTCGATGGTCAGGGACTGGAAGCGTTGTTCCCAGTCGTTGCGGGTCGTTGTCATTGTTGTGGCTCGACAAGGGGGAATTGGGGGGTGTCGGGTTGCTGTGTCTGGCTGGAGATGGCTGCCCTCTCCCTAGCCCTCTCCCGGGGGGAGAGGGGACCGACCGAAGTGTCTCGGGAGATGCACCGACCTGAACGACCGAGTCGGATATGGATTCGGTAAAAATCGTTCAGGTCGGCGGATTTCCCGAGCATCCCCGGATCAGTCCCCTCTCCCTCTGGGAGAGGGTTAGGGTGAGGGGCTTTTCAGAATCAGACCGTATGCAGATACCAGTTGTACTCAAGGTCAGAGATCGAGTTCTCGAACTCGGCCAGTTCGCTTTCTTTACAAGCGACAAATACATCGATGTACATCGGGTCGATGTAGCGGGCCATGACTTCGCTGTCGTCCAGCTCGCGCAAGGCATCACGCAAGTTGTTCGGCAGGCTCTGTTCGTTCTGCTCGTAGCTGTTGCCTTCGACTGGCGAGCCCGGCTCGATCTGGTTGGTCAGGCCGTGGTGAATACCGGCCAGCACCGAAGCCATCAGCAGGTACGGGTTGGCGTCGGCACCTGCCACACGGTGCTCGATACGCACGGCGTCGGCCGAACCGGTCGGCACACGTACCGCCACGGTACGGTTGTCGATGCCCCAGCTCGGCGAGTTCGGCACGTAGAACTGCGCGCCGAAGCGGCGGTACGAGTTGACGTTCGGGCAGAGGAAGGCCATTTGCGCAGGCAGGGTCTCCAGCACACCGCCGATCGCGTGTCGCAGCGCGGCGTTCTGCTCGGGATCCTCGCTGGCGAAGATGTTGTTGCCTTCTTTGTCCAGGATCGAAATGTGCACGTGCAGACCGTTGCCCGCCTGGCCCGGATACGGCTTGGCCATGAAGGTGGTGTCCATCTCGTGGTCGTAGGCGATGTTCTTCACCAGACGCTTGAGCAGGACCGCGTAGTCGCACGCCTTGATCGGGTCGGAGACGTGATGCAGGTTGACTTCGAACTGCGCCGGGGCGCTTTCCTTGACGATGGCGTCAGCCGGGATGCCCTGCTCTTTCGCACCTTCGAGGATGTCTTGCAGACAGTCGACGTATTCGTCGAGATCGTCGATCAGGTACACCTGAGTCGACACCGGACGCTTGCCGGACACCGGCGAACGTGGCGACTGCGGACGGCCGTTCACGTTGTCCTGGTCGATCAAATAGAACTCCAGTTCGAACGCCGCGCAGATGGTCAGACCCAGTTCGTCGAACTTGCGCACGACGTTGGCCAGCACTTCACGCGGATCGGCGAAGAACGGCTCGCCTTCGATCTCGTGCATGGTCATCAAGAGTTGTGCGGTTGGGCGCTTCTGCCACGGCTCGATGCTCAGGGTGCCCGGGATCGGGTAGCAGATGCGGTCGGCGTCGCCGATGTCCAGACCCAGACCGGTGCTTTCCACCGTAGAACCATTGATGTCCAGCGCGAAGAGAGAGGCCGGCAGGTTGATGCCTTTCTCGTAAACCTTGTGAAGACTGGTGCGCTCGATGCGCTTGCCGCGCACCACACCGTTCATGTCTGCAATCAGAAGGTCGACGTACAAAACCTCAGGATGTTTCTTAAGGAATGCGTTTGCTTCGTTGAGTTGAACGGCACGCAGAGGGACCGACATGATGCACCTATTTAGCTGTTAATTATTATGTTCACCGCTGTTTCGCAGAGCCAGTCAATCCGAAAGACAAAGTGAAGTCAATAGCGAACACCCGGCCGCTCAGCGTTTATTTTTCGGGCTTTTTTTAACACTCACGTGCCAACGAAGGCGCCACAAGGCCGAAAATCATGAAGATTTGATGAACGGCGTTTAGAATTTTTTACATGGCAGTTGTTAATTAAAATCAACGAGGCTAAGCTCCGGAAAAGCTCGTTCAAGTGTCAAACTTCGAGGTGAATAAAAATGGCATTCAAGCCATTGATCGGCGTTACTGCGTGCGTCAAACAGATTGGCCTGCACCCCTATCACATCAGCGGCGACAAATACGTTCGCGCTGTCAGCGTTGCGGCGCTGGGGTTGCCGGTGGTCATTCCTTCCCTTGGCAAACTGACTGAAATCGAAGACCTGCTCGGTCAACTCGACGGTCTGTTGCTGACCGGCTCGCCCTCGAATGTGGAACCCTTCCACTATCAAGGCCCGGCCAGCGCCCCCGGCACGGATCACGATCCGGCACGAGACGCCACTACCCTTCCTCTATTGCGTGCAGCCATTGCGGCGGGCGTTCCGGTGCTCGGCATCTGCCGTGGTTTCCAGGAAATGAACGTGGGCTTCGGCGGCAGCCTGCATCAGAAGGTGCACGAGCTGCCGGGCATGCTCGATCACCGCGAAGCCGACAGTCCGGACCTGGCCGTGCAGTACGCACCGGCGCATGCCGTCACCGTGCTGGCAGGTGGCGTGTTCGAAGCGCTGGAGTTGCCGGGCGAATTCCAGGTCAACTCGATCCACAGTCAGGGCATCGACCGCCTCGCTCCCGGCCTGCGTGCCGAAGCCGTGGCGCCGGATGGCCTGATCGAGGCGGTCTCGGTCGAACACAGCCCGACTTTTGCCCTCGGCGTGCAATGGCACCCGGAATGGCAGGTGCTGGACAACCCGAACTACCTGCGGATTTTCCAGGCGTTCGGCGAAGCCTGCCGGCAACGGGCGGCGCGACGCAACCAGCGCTGACTCAACCCAGGATTTCAAAACTGTTTACTGCCCCCACGGGGTCGGCGGCTGCGCGTGTGCGCATCCGTCATCCGTGAAAACAACAAACCGTAATAACAACAAGTACGACCCAGGCAGCCAGGACGGCGGCGCCGACCAAGCCGGATCGGTATGAGCAGTGCCCGTCAGGACAACGCAAAACCCTGTGGGAGCGGGCTTGCTCGCGAAAGCGGTGTGTCAGGCAATAACGCTGTCGACTGACACGACGCCTTCGCGAGCAAGCCCGCTCCCACAGGGGATGTGATCCGACAGGAAATGCGCTTACAGCTCTGCAATCCACTTTTAAGCCCGGCCACGTTGGCCGAGCGAACGAAACCTGTTGGGAGTTTCACATGGCAAACGCCTCCAGCACTTACCGGAAGGCACTTGAAGGCCATCAGCAACCGAAAAAGGTTCTGGTGAAAGTCGATCGTGTCACCAAGAAGTTCGACGAAACCACGGCAGTGGATGATGTGTCCCTGGAGATCCATCAGGGCGAAATCTTTGCCCTGCTCGGCGGCTCCGGTTCGGGCAAATCGACCCTGCTGCGCATGCTCGCCGGTTTCGAGCGCCCGACTGAAGGGCGGATTCTGCTCGACGGCGTGGACATCACCGACATGCCGCCGTACGAGCGGCCGATCAACATGATGTTCCAGTCCTACGCGCTGTTCCCGCACATGACGGTGGCGCAGAACATTGCCTTCGGCCTCAAGCAGGACCGTTTGCCGGCCAGCGAAATCGACGCCCGCGTCGATGAAATGCTGCGCCTTGTACACATGACCCAATACGCCAAACGCAAACCGCACCAGTTGTCCGGCGGCCAGCGTCAGCGCGTCGCCCTCGCCCGCTCCCTGGCCAAGCGTCCGAAGCTGCTGTTGCTCGACGAACCGATGGGCGCACTGGATAAAAAGCTGCGTTCGCAGATGCAACTGGAGCTGGTGCAGATCATCGAGCGCGTCGGCGTGACCTGCGTGATGGTGACCCACGACCAGGAAGAGGCCATGACCATGGCCGAGCGCATCGCGATCATGCACCTGGGCTGGATCGCGCAGATCGGCAGCCCGGTGGACATCTATGAAGCGCCGGTCAGCCGCATGGTCTGCGAATTCATCGGCAACGTGAACGCCTTCGACGGCACCGTGGTGGAAGACCTTGAAGGTCACGCGATCATTCACAGCCCGGACTTGCAGCAGAAGATCTACGTCGGCCACGGCGTCAGCACCTCGGTGCAGGACAAGTCGATCACCTACGCGATCCGCCCGGAAAAAATGCTCGTCAGCACCCTCAAGCCAGAGACCCGCTACAACTGGTCCGAAGGCAAAGTGCATGACATCGCCTACCTCGGCGGCCACTCGGTGTTCTACGTCGAGCTGCCTGGCGGCAAGATCGTCCAGTCGTTCATGGCCAACGCCGAACGCCGTGGCGCGCGTCCGACCTGGGACGACAAGGTTTACGTGTGGTGGGAAGACGACAGCGGCGTGGTACTGCGCTCATGAGAACCTTCAATCAGCAATTCCTGCGCTTGGTGCCCAGCGGGCGAAAACTCGTCATTGGCATCCCGTTCATCTGGCTGTTCCTGTTCTTCATGCTGCCGTTCTTCCTGGTGATGAAGATCAGTTTCTCGGAAGCTGCGCTGTCGATCCCGCCGTACACGGAGATCTACACCTACGCCGAACAGAAATTCCAGCTGATGCTCAACATCGGCAACTACACCATGCTCGGCGAAGACGAGTTGTACCTGTCGGCCTACCTCGGTTCGCTGAAGGTTGCAGCGCTGAGCACGCTGATGTGCCTGGTGATCGGTTTCCCGATGGCGTATGCGATCACCAAGGCGAGCAAGGAAGCGCAAAACGTCCTGCTGTTGTTGATCATGATGCCGACCTGGACCGCGATTCTGATCCGCGTTTACGCGTGGATGGGCATCCTCAGCAACAACGGTCTGCTCAACGCGTTTCTGATGTGGACGGGGCTCACCGATCACCCGATCGAGATCCTCAACACCAACACGGCCGTGTATATCGGCGTGGTCTACGCCTACCTGCCGTTCATGGTGCTGCCGCTGTACGCCAACCTCGTCAAGCACGATGGCAGCCTGCTGGAAGCCGCGTCGGACCTGGGCTCGAGCAACTTCAACAACTTCTGGAAAATCACCGTGCCGCTGGCCAAGAACGGGATCATCGCTGGCTGCATGCTGGTGTTCATTCCGGTGGTCGGTGAGTTCGTGATTCCGGAACTGCTGGGTGGCCCTGAGACGCTGATGATCGGTCGCGTGCTGTGGCAAGAGTTCTTCAATAACCGCGACTGGCCGGTGGCGTCTGCCCTGGCGGTGGTGATGCTGTTGATCCTGATTGTGCCGATTCTGCTGTTCAACCGCAGTCAGGCCAAAGAGATGGAGGCACGGGGATGAAACGTTTCGGTTTTTCCAAGTTCATGTTGATCTTCGGCCTGATGTTCATTTATCTGCCGATGCTGATCCTGGTGATCTACTCGTTCAACGCATCCAAACTGGTGACGGTGTGGGGCGGCTGGTCGGTGAAGTGGTACGTCGGCCTGCTCGACAACACGCAACTGATGGGCTCGGTGGTGCGCTCGCTGGAAATCGCCTGCTACACCGCGATTGCTGCCGTTGCGCTGGGCACCCTCGCCGCTTTCGTTCTGACTCGGGTCACGCGTTTCAAGGGTCGCACGCTGTTCGGTGGTCTGGTGACCGCGCCGCTGGTGATGCCGGAAGTAATCACCGGTCTGTCGCTGTTGCTGCTGTTCGTGGCCATGGCGCAGTTGATCGGCTGGCCGCAGGAGCGTGGCATCGTCACCATCTGGATCGCCCACACCACGTTTTGTGCAGCCTATGTGGCGGTGGTAGTCTCCGCCCGCCTGCGTGAACTGGATCTGTCGATCGAAGAAGCCGCGATGGATCTGGGAGCCAAGCCGTTCAAGGTGTTTTTCCTGATCACCATTCCGATGATCGCGCCGTCGCTGGCAGCGGGCGGGATGATGTCGTTCGCCCTGTCGCTGGATGACCTGGTGCTGGCGAGCTTCGTTTCCGGCCCAGGCTCGACAACGTTGCCGATGGAAGTGTTCTCGGCGGTGCGTCTGGGTGTGAAGCCTGAGATCAACGCCGTGGCCAGCCTGATTCTGCTGGCGGTGTCGCTGGTGACCTTCCTGGTCTGGTACTTCGGCCGCAAAGCGGAAGCCAACCGCAAACGGGCGATTCAGGAAGCGATGGATCAGACGGCGAATGAGTCGTGGCAGCAGCCTGCAGCGGCGACTGCCTGACTTGATGAAGATCTGATGTGGTGAGAGGGGTTTTGTGGTGAGGGGATTTATCCCCGATGGGTCGCGAAGCGGCCCCGGCAGGTCTAGCTGAAAACCGAGTACTCAGGTTTTGCGACTGCTTCGCAGCCGATCGGGGATAAACCCCCTCGCCACAGAAGCTGATTCACCACAGATTTACTGCAGTTCAGATTTGTGTTTTTGAATAAAAAGAATGGAGTTTCACCGATGAAAATGTTTGGCAGGACTCTGCTGACACTGTCCTTAATGGGCGCAATCGCCACGGGCGTCCAGGCCAACGACAAGGTGCTGCGTGTTTACAACTGGTCCGATTACATCGCGCCGGACACCGTCAAGAAATTCGAAGACGAGACCGGCATCCAGGTGACCTACGACGTGTTCGACAGCAACGAGACCCTCGAGGCACGTTTGCTGGCGGGCAAATCCGGTTATGACATCGTCGTGCCGTCCAACAGTTTCCTGGCCAAGCAGATCAAGGCCGGGGTCTATCAGCCGCTGGACAAATCGAAGCTGTCGAACTGGAAGAACCTCAACCCGGTGCTGTTGAAAAACGCCTCCGCCAGTGATCCGGACAACGCCCACGCGTTCCCGTACATGTGGGGCTCGATCGGCATCGGCTACAACCCGGACAAGGTCAAGGAAGTGCTCGGCGCCAACGCCCCGACCAACTCCTGGGACCTGCTGTTCAAGCCGCAAAACGCTGAAAAGCTGAAAGCCTGCGGCATCAGTTTCCTCGACTCGCCGACCGAAATGATCCCGGCCGCCCTGCACTACCTGGGCTATCCGGTGAACGACAAGGACAAGGCGCACATCCTCGAAGCCGAAGCGCTGTTCATGAAGATCCGTCCGTACGTGGCGTACTTCCATTCCTCGAAGTACATCTCGGACCTGGCCAACGGCAACATCTGCGTGGCGGTCGGTTACTCCGGTGACGTGCTGCAGGCCAAGGCCCGCGCCGTGGAAGCCGGCAACAAGGTGAAGATCGACTACAGCATTCCGAAGGAAGGCGCCGGCAGTTTCTATGACATGGTCGCGATCCCGCGTGATGCCGCGAACGTCGACAACGCCTACCTGTTCATGAACTTCCTGATGCGCCCGGACATCATTGCCGAGATCACCAACAGCAACGGCTACAGCAACGCCAACTCGGCCGCCACGCCACTGGTGGACGAAGCGATCCGCAACGACCCGGGCTCGTACCCGTCGCAAGCGGTGATGGCAACGTTGTACGCGGTGCCGGATCAACCGATCGCCACGCAGCGGATCATGACCCGAGGCTGGACCCGGGTGAAGCTCGGTAAGTAAAAACACCGATGATCAAAAATGTGGGAGCGAGCCTGCTCGCGAAAGCGGTAGGACAGGCGACGAAAATGTTGGATGTGCCGACGCCTTCGCGAGCAGGCTCGCTCCCACAGTAATGCAATGCAGTGCTGAAAATTTCCCGTTCACGCAGCGCCTTACCACCGCTGCACCCTGCAATGAACGGCCTCACCTGGCTTCCTCGGCTCAGGTGAATTTCAGGCGCCCTCGGGCGCCTTTTTTTGTGCGCTCAATTCAGCGGCCAATCCTGCAGGATCCGGTAGCGCCCCTTGTGCGACTCGAACAGGGCAAAGCGCTCGGCACGCAGGAAAAACTCCGGCGGTGTGGCGGATTCCGGCTCCGCTGCGCGGTAGTCCCGGGCCAGGGTCAGGTGCGGGCGAAACTCGCGCGGCGACTCTTCGAAGCCGAACGGCAGCATCGCCTGTTCCAGCGCATACACCAGGCGCAACAACGCCGGAGGTGCCTGCTCGGGTGCAAGGGAGAGGATCCCGGCGCGATGCCAGACCTGCAGGCGATCCAGCACAATCTTCAACGTTTCACCCGGCGTGCGCACCTTGCCAGCGGCCTCGCAGACTTCATTGATCTGCGCCAGCGGCACACCACCGAGGAACAGTAGCGTCAGGTGAAAGTTGTCCGCCGGCACCGGTTTGCCTGCCCTCAGCCCCAGGTCGCCGCGCCACTGAGCAATCGCCTTGCGTTGCGGTGGCGGGCAGTCGAGGGCGAAAAACAGTCGCTTGAACGGTTCATCCCTGCGCGCGTCATCGGTCATCGCCCTGCTCCTTCGCTCGTTGATCGGCCGATTCTACACAGCCTTCTCTGACGACTCGCGACACCCGGCTATAGTTCAAGGATTGCCATCGAACCGGAGGCCGCCATGCGCGAGATCCTCAGCAAAGAACCGTGGTGGGCCCGACCACCGAACCCCGGGCAGGATGAAACCGAGCTGGAATGGGGCTGGCTGGTGCATTACAGCGAAGGTGAATCGCGCTTCGAATTCGTCCGCGAACGGCCGACGGAGGAAGAAATCCGCAACCGCAAAAGCTGCCGGATTACCCCGTCTTCAGACTGACCACAATCCCTTGTGGGAGCGGCGGTACGACAATTCGACTTGCCCGCGAAGAGGTCGGCACGGCCAGCATCTTCAGCGGCTGACACGCCGCCT
>NZ_NQYG01000061.1:0-33941 GCF_002878485.1 Pseudomonas sp. AD21 | reverse complement strand
ACCATGTGTCCGGTACATACAGGGAGAGGGCTGGGGTGAGGGTTGGCTTTTAAATCACTCCGTCGGCACCAACCTGTCCAACAAACGGTTGACGGCCATCTCCGCCACCATCACCACCTGCGCAATACCTTGCACAGTCTTGCGGTGCGTGCCTTGCACCATTGCTGCATGGTTGTTGAGCATCACCGTAGCCGAGCCGAGGGTTTCGCTGGCGTCGGCCAGCAGGGATTCGCTGTCGGCGTCGGGGTTGACCATGTACAGCGTGTTGGGGGTGTACGGCGCAGCCATGAGGTCGGCTTTTGGCGGGCCGAGGTAATGGTCGAGCGCGTGTTCGGCGGCTTCGTGGAATTTCTTCGAGTCGGGGGCTTCGTAGGGGGACGCCGCATCTGTTGGCGGCGGACTTGGTGTTGGTTTAATCATTCTCAGGTTCCGAAATAAAGCTGGAACCGCTTCTCTGCTAAAAGAAGGGGTGGCAGCTGAACGCAGGTTAGCAGACCGGGGAACCTAAGGAAGCCGGCGCGCCGAAGCGCCCTGCGCACAGCCGCCATCGAATGCAGGCACTGAGCCTGACGATGATGTATGTGCACCCTTAGATTAACCACGAGCTGCTAAACCCGATCACTGGGAATCAGTGACGGGATCAAGTTACGCAGCCTGCCGAGGGCGCACAAGCCGGCGGATTCTGGTGCATGCGTAGGCAGCGGCGCAAGGATTTGTAGGCTGGTGAGGCGTAACACTGGATGTCTTTAAACAGCTGGACTGAAGTGTGTTTATTGCGCTGTAGAAATTGAGGATTTGTCTGTCGGATTGAGGTGAGGCGACTGGCGCCTTCGCGAGCAGGCTCGCTCCCACAGGGGATCTGGGTCGTGTCCAAAATCTGTGTTCACTGAAGATCCAATGTGGGAGCGAGCCTGCTCGCGAAGAGGCCAGCAAGATCACCACAAACTCAGGATCAGTGGACGAGACCCGCATCCACCAACAACTGCTCCAACCCCAACAAATCCGGCACCTTGGCCACTTGCTCCCCGACTTGCACCGCCGCCTGCTCCAGCGCACACAACGGCACATCGACATAACTCAACTGACTGTCGAGCTTGTACGAGCGCGGAATCCCCTGCACCAGCAGCGCAATGAATTTCAGCTGCGGCAAGCCGCCGAGGGCATTGAGGATGACGATTCGCGCGCGCTCACCAATGACGATTTTCTGCCCGCAGGCCGACTCGAAACTCAGCAGCGGAATCTGCCGCTCACGCCACTTCACCCGTCCCAGATACCACGGCGGTGTGTCCAGATCGAACGCGCTGGCCTGATAGTCGATCAACTCAGCGACAGCGACGTTAGGCAGGATCAGATTACGGTCGGCCAGCGGCAGCAGCAGGCCGGTGAGTTGACTGGTGCGCGCGTTGTGGCGGCGCTCATGCATGTTTCTTGCTCCAGTGGGCAATGCTTTCGAGCAGCACCGATTCCTGGTACGGCTTGCCGAGGTAGTCGTTGACGCCGATGGCCATCGCGCGGTCGCGGTGTTTCTGCCCGGTGCGCGAGGTGATCATGATGATCGGCAGGTGTTGCAGGCGTTCGTCATTGCGCACCTGGGTGGCGACTTCGAAGCCGTCCATGCGCGGCATTTCGATGTCGAGCAGCATCAGGTCCGGCATGTGTTCTTCGAGCAGCAGCATGGCATCGACCCCGTCCTTGGCGGTCAGCACGTTCATGCCGTGGCGTTCGAGCAAACGGCTGGTGACCTTGCGCACGGTGACCGAGTCGTCGACCACCAGCACCAGCAGCGGTTTGTGCGGCTCGCTGTCGATTTCCGCGTGCGCCGGACGCTGCGCGACCCGCGCCTGCATCGCGCGGATCGGCGCCAGCAGGTCAAGAATCAACACCACCCGGCCATCGCCGAGAATCGTCGCCCCCGACACGCCCTGCACCGCACCGAACTGCGGGCCGAGGCTCTTGACCACGATCTCGCGAGTGCCGGCCATCGCGTCCACCTGCACCGCGATGTGCCGGTCATTGCACTGCACCAGCAGCACTGGCAACGGCAGACTCTGGCCGAGCAGTTTCGGCCGTGGTGCGGTTTTCAGCAGCTCGCCCAGATAGCACAACTCGTAACGCTGGCCGCCGTAGTGATAGCTCGGCGGATCATTGCGGTAATGCCCTTCCAGATCATTCGGCAACACGCGGACGATGCCTTCAATGGTGTTCAGCGGAATCGCGTATTGATCCTCGCCGCTCTGCACCATCAGTGCACGGTTGACCGATACGGTGAACGGCAAGCGAATGCGGAAATGCACACCCTGCCCGGGCACCGAGTCGATGCTCATGGTGCCGCCGAGCTGGCGGACTTCTTCGTGGACCACGTCCATGCCGACGCCGCGTCCGGAAATCTGGGTGATCTTTTCAGCGGTGGAGAATCCCGGCTGCAGGATGAACTGCAACACATCGCGGTCGCTGATCTCGGCATCCGGCGCCAGCAAACCACGCTTGATCGCCTTGCGCCGCACCGCATCCAGCGGCACACCGGCGCCGTCATCGCGGATATCGAAAACGATGTCGCCGCCCTCGCGGGACAGGTCCAGGCTGATCGTGCCCTGCGCCGGCTTGCCCGCCGCCAGCCGCACTTCGGCAGACTCCAGACCGTGATCGACGGCATTACGCAGCATGTGTTCCAGCGGCGCGGCCATGCGCTCCAGCACGTTGCGGTCCATCTCGCCTTCGGCGTTGTCGATGATGAACGCAACGTCCTTGTTCAGCTCTTCGGCGACCTGACGCACGATGCGCTTGAGCCGCGGCAACATGCGCTCGAACGGCACCATGCGCGTGCGCATCAGGCCTTCCTGCAATTCGGTGTTGATCCGCCCCTGTTGCTGCAACAGGTTCTCGGCGTCGTGGTTGCGGCGGTCGAGGGTTTCCTTGAGGTCGAGCAGGTCGGAGGCGGATTCGAACAGCGCACGTGACAGTTGCTGCAACTGCGAATGACGGTCCATTTCCAGCGGATCGAATTCTTCGTAACCGAGGCGTTCGGCATCGACCTGCTGTCGGCTGAGAATCCGCCCCTGGGTTTCGGTATCGAGCCGGCGCAACTGATCGCGCATGCGCTCGATGGTGGTTTCCATCTCGTTCAGCGCGGTTTGCGCATCGCTGACCTGCTGCTCGATACGCCCACGGAAAATCGAGGTTTCACCGGCCAGATTGACCAGCTCATCAAGCAGTTCGGCGGAGACCTTGACCATGTCCGCACCGGCGTCGACGGCCGGCGCCGCAGCTTCGGTCTTGACCACAACCGGTACCAGCGGCGGCGTGTCGGGCGTCACCGGGTGGCTGAAGTTCTGGATCGCGCTGATCAGTCGATCTGCTGGCGGGCACGGCTGTCCCGCGCGCACGCCGTCGAGCATTTGCGCCAGGCGGTCATGCCCGCGTTGCACCAGCGCAAACAGTTCGGCGGACGGTTGCAGCACACCGGTGGCGAGGCTTTCGTAAAGGTATTCCAGCTCATGGGCAAGGTCGCCGATCGGGCCGATCTCGACCATCCGTGCGCCGCCCTTGAGAGTGTGCAGATCGCGCAGCAGGGTTTCCACTTCCTGGCGATTGCCCGGCTCGGCCTGCCAGCGCAGCAACGCCGCGCCGGAGTTTTCGATGATGTCGAAACCTTCTTCGAGGAAGATCTCCAGCAGCTCCGGGTCATGCGCGGCGCTGTCGTGCTCGGCGGCCGGTTGCGCGGCTTCGGCACTGCCGGATGCGCCCTGACGGAACTGGCGGATCGCCTCGATCAGCTCCTGCGCCGGGCGCAGTGGCTGATGATCCTGCAACTGCTCCAGCAACAAGGCCAGGCGGTCATGACTCTTGTGCAGCAAACGGCCCAGCCTCTCGCTGTGACTGTAGCGACGATCCACCAGCCCTTCGTAAAGACCTTCCAGCTCATGGGCCAGATCGCCGATGGCATCGACCTCGGCCATTCGCGCGCCACCCTTGAGGGTGTGCAAGTCGCGCTGCAACGACGACAGCGGCGCACTGTTGTCCGGATCGCTCAACCAGCGCTGCAAGGCCTGGCCGGCGCTGTCGAGAATGTCCACCGCCTCTTCGAGGAAGATCTCGACGATCTCGTCGTCGGGAGCGGTCTCGGGATTGGCCTGGGCAAGTTCGGCGGTCGCGGCGCCCAGCTCATGGATGCTCAAGGTGCGGCTGCCGTCGCTGCGGATCAGCCCCATGGAGGTGGGGTCGAGGCTTTCATCGAGCAGTTCGTGCAGGGCGCGGATACGTTGCGGCTGCGGCGTGACTTCCTGGCCGGCGGCCAGTTCGTCGAGCATGTTGATCAGCGCTTCGTGAGCATTCTGCGCCTCCTGGAAAAACCGCTCACTGACCGCCAGGCTGCTTTCTTCCACCGCGCCATAGAGGTCGAGCAAGGCTTCGCACAGGACGTCGACCGGCAGCAGATCGGCGAGGTGTGCGCCTTCGCCCAAAGTGGTCAGTTCATCCAGCAGCGCGCTGAGTTCCTGGCGCTCGCCGGGGTGCTGCTGCCAACGTTGCAACAGGCTTTCGGCGTCGAGCAGGATGTCCATGCCCTGAGCGAGAAAGTTGTTGATCAGTTGCGGATCGCGCTTGACCCGCAGGCCGGTATTCGGCGCATTGAGGATCGCTTCCAGACGTTCGGCGAGCAGTGTGCCCGTGCGTTTGATCAGCGACTGCGCACCGACAATCGGCGCCAGCGGATCATGCTTGAGCTGACGCAGGCCAACCCGGAACAGGCCTTCGGCTTCGAGCAGCAATTCCACTTCGTCCAGATCGAGTGGCAACTGATGCGCCTTGAACTCGCGGGCCAGTTGATCCAGCGGCGCCGCCAGCTCGGCAATCGGCAGCACACCGGCCATCGACGCACTGCCCTTGAGGGTGTGCAAGGCGCGCTGCAACTCGTCGCTGGCCTGCAGCGGCACATGCTCGGCGGCCTGATCGAGGAAACGGTTGAGGCTGGCGAGGTGGGTTTCGGCCTCGTTGCGGAAGATCTCCAGCAACAGCGGATCAAGCGCGGCAACGTCGGCGACGTCTTCTTCGGCCAATGCTTGATCGCCTTTGGCCAGAGCGTGCGCACGGGCCGCGAGTTGATCGACATCGCTGCGCTGACGCTGGCGCTGAGTGGCGAATTCGTTGATCAGCTCCGGCAGCAACAGCACGCTGTCCTGAAGCAACTGCTGAACCTGCGGGCCGGGCTCGACGCTGTGTTCCAGCACGCGGTTGAGCAGGTTTTCCACCGCCCACGCCAGCTCGCCAAGGATCAACGCGCGAACCATGCGCCCGCTGCCCTTCAAGGTGTGGAAGGCACGACGCAGTTCGGTCAGCGCGGCGCGATCATCGGTGTCGGCCGACCAGCGCGGCAGGTATTCGTGCAGGACCTCGAGCACCTCGTCGGTCTCCTCGAGGAACACTTCGCGCAGTTCATCGTCCACCGGTTCTTCATCGGCGGGCGGCGGCATCAGGCTGCCGGGGGTGATCCGTGCCGGCGGGTTGAGCGCCGACACCGGGCTGGCCAGCACATCGGCCAGCGACTGCACCGTTTCGGGGTCATCCAGCGCTTGCAGGTCCTGCATCACCCGCGCTTCGCCGGGGCTGAGCACGTCGTCAAGCAGCGGCACACGCGGTTCGCGGGGCTGCTCGTCGAGCGGGTCCTTGGGAAAAAAACCGAGGCTGGCGAGGCTCTTCTGCGCGACGTCCAGCAATTGCTCGTTCGGCGCCTGCGGATCGTCGCTCAGACGCTCGAGGTAATACTCAAGGCTGGTGATGACGTCGGCCAGATTATCCAGCTGCTGCCAACCTGGCTCGTGGGGATCGAGCAGCAGGTGCTCGCGGATGAAACGGTTGCAGGCCTCGACCAGGCTCGCCGCCCGGCTCAGCGGAATCATCGCCAGCGCGCCGCGCACCTGGGTCAGCAGCTCCGGCAACGGTTGCAGTTGCTGGCGATCCCAGTCGGCGTCGATATAGTCGACGATCATGTCCTTGGCCTGTTGCAGACAGATGCGCGCTTCCTTGATCACGATCTGGTGGATCTGCGTCAGGTCGGTGGTCGGCAAACGCGCGTCTTCGGGGCTTTCCGGCTCCACCTTGCCGACCATCCCGGCGAGATTCGCTTCGACGTAGAGCAAGGCGCCGGCCACATCCATCAGTGTGGCGTCACTCGGTTCGCGCTGGCCTTGAGCGAGGCTGAGCACCACTGCCAGTTGATCGATGATGACTTTACGCGGCTGGCCGAAACCGAGCACCGCCAGGGTGTCGGCGATCTGCCGCAGTGGCGCCAGCAGGCTCTCCAGGTCGGAGGCATGCTGGCGGTCGCTGCGCACGAACAGATCAAGGCGTTCCTTGACCCGCACCAGTTCTTCACACAATGCCGTGAGCACCGAGCGCATCGCATCGCGGTCGGGACCGGCCAGGCGCGCGCGTTCTTCGTCGAGCATCGCGCTGTCGGGCAACGCGTCGTCCAGGGAGTAGCGATCTTTCATGGTCAGCATCTGCCCGGTGGGATGTTCGGCTTTGGCAATATAGAACAGCAGACTTTTGAGCAGCTCCGCAGGCGGCGGCTGATTGAGGCCGCGCATGCCTTGTTCGAGCAGGCGCTTGAGTTCCTTGTCGGCATCCTTGAACAGGCTGCGCAGCGCCGGGCTGTGGGCGATGACGCCTTCGCGCATGCCTTCGACCAGCGCCGATACCACTTGCCACAAGGGGCTCAACGGCGCGTCGCCGCTCAAGGCTTCAAGTCGGTTGAAGACTTTCGCCAGGTAGTCCAGATGCGTCTGGTCATCCTGCTCGCGCAACAGACCGACCAGCGCCATTTGCAGCATCTGGCGCAACTTGCGCAGCACGTTCGGCAGTTCCGCTGGCTCCAGCAGCGCCAGCGCTGCATCGCTGAGCGGCGCCAGTTCGGGCAGTTGCGGGCTGAACAGGCTGGTTTCCGAGAGCAGGCTTTCACCCCGGGCGCTGCGCAGATCGTTGATCAGCGGCAGCACCACCAAGGGCAGATCGCGGCGGGCACTCTGCACGCGATCGAGGTAGATCGGCAGTTGCCCGAGGGCTTGCAGCAGCAGGTGCAGGGCTTCGTCGCGATGGCTGACGCGTTCGTGCTGCAGGGCCTCGATCAGATGTTCCATCTCTTCGGCAAGCAAGGCGGCGCCATAGAACTCAACCATCTGCAGACTGCCGTGCACCTGATGGACGTAGTCAAGGCACTCGTCCAGCCCAGGAAACGCCTGCGAATCATCGAGCACGGTTTCAATCGCCTGATGCGCCTGTTTCAGCGTTTCGGCAATTTCGCCCTTGACCCATTCGAGGGCCACATAGTCGTGCCGGTCACCCATAACCACTCCACTCACGCCTTGTCCGTCGCGGACGCCGACGGCAAGGTGAAACCGGATACCGAACGGCGCAGCTGACTGGCCATTTTCGCCAGATTGCCGATGCTCTCGGCGGTGGCGGTGGAGCCGGACGAGGTCTGCGAGGTGATCTGCTGGATCACGTTCATCGTCAGCGAGATCTGCCCGGCCGACGAGGTCTGCTGCTGCGCCGCGTTGGAGATGCTTTGAATCAACGCGGCGAGGGTTTTCGAAACGCCTTCGATTTCTTCCAGAGCCACACCGGCATCCTGCGCCAGTCGGGCGCCGCGCACCACTTCGGTGGTGGTCTGCTCCATGGAAATCACCGCTTCGTTGGTGTCGGTCTGAATCGCCCGCACCAGGGTTTCGATCTGCCGGGTGGCGGCGGACGAACGTTCGGCCAGTCGCTGCACTTCGTCGGCGACCACGGCAAAACCGCGTCCGGCATCCCCGGCCATCGAGGCCTGAATCGCCGCGTTGAGCGCGAGGATGTTGGTCTGGTCGGCAATGTCGTCGATCAGGCTGACGATGTCGCCGATTTCCTGCGACGACTCGCCCAGACGCTTGATGCGTTTGGCGGTGTCCTGAATCTGTTCGCGGATGTTGTCCATGCCGTGGATGGTGTTGTGCACCACCTCATTGCCCTTGTTGGCGATTTCCACCGAGCGCTCGGCCACCGCCGAGGATTCAGCGGCGTTGGCCGAGACCTGATCGATCGACTGAGCCATGTCGCTGATCGCGGTCGAGGCTTCGGAAATCTGCTGCGCCTGATGTTCCGAGGCCTGGGCCAGGTGCATGGCGGTGGCCTGGGTTTCCTGCACGGCGGCGGCGACCTGGCCGGCGGTGAGGTTGATGGTGGCGACCAGATCGCGCAGTTGGTCGACCGAGTAGTTGATCGAATCGGCGATGGTCCCGGTGAAGTCTTCGGTCACCGAGGCGGTTACGGTCAGGTCACCGTCGGCGAGGTCTTCGATCTCGTCGAGCAGGCGCATGATCGCGTTCTGATTGCGTTCGTTCTTCTCGGCGGTCTCGCGCAACTGGCGATTGGTTTCACGAACCATGACCATGCCGATCAGGATGATCGAGGCCAGCGCCAGCAAGCCCAGCACGTAGCCGCCAATGGTGTCGGTGTTGCGCCCGCCGGCAAGGTTTTCGAAACCGCTGGCGAGGTGCGAGGCTTCGTCGAGCAGGGTCTGCGACAGGCTGAAGATATTGCTCGCCGACTCCCGGACCTTGAACAGCTCCGGCGAGGTTTCGAGAATTTCATCCACGGAGCCGGAGACGAACTGGAACAGCTCGGAAATTTCACTCAGCCGCGCACGGGCATCACGGTCTTCGACCTGGCTGATTTTCAGGGTCGGGTTACCCTGCAACATGCCGTTGAGCACCTGGCCGAAACGGGTGGCATCGCGGCCAAAAGCGTCGGCAGCCTGCTGCGAGTTTTCGTCACCGGCCAGCACGGTGTTCACCGCGCCGAGAATGCGTTCAGCCAGCAGCGATTGGCGCTGGGCCATCGCCACCTGCGCTGCCGGGGCGCCGCGCTGCAGAAGGATCTCGACGACTTTTTCGTATTCGATCTGCAACTGCGGCACGGTTTCGGCCAGCGTCGCGGCGACTTGATGCAGCGAGAGCACGGTCTGTTCGCTGGAGAGAATCGCATCGGTGTTTTTCAGCAGGCGTTCCCAGTCCAGCTGCACCGCGCGCATTTCCGGGCGCACGGTGGCGGGTGCGGGCGGCAGGCCGGTGGCCGGGTCGCCCTTCTTCAGGTAACCCCAGCGCTGGGCAAAATCGTTGCGCGCATCGCTCAGCAGCTTGAACGCAGCGGCCTTCCCGGCAGCCGCCTCGGTGGCGTTCTTGGCGATGCGTTGCGACAGCACGCGCAGCTCACCGGCGTGGCCGATGTACTGCTTGTCGTAGTTGGCCTGGGTGTTGAGGTAGGCGAAGTTGGCGAACAGCAGCATGATGAACACGATCAGTGCGATGAACAGCACGATGATCTGCGAGCGACTGCGCGACCCTTCCGCCGATTTGCCTGTTTTTGCCTTTGTCATCGGTCCTCGCCTATTCCCGCGCCATTTAAAGCTCACCGAAAACCCTGTGGGAGCGGGCTTGCCCGCGATGAGGCCGGCACATCCGACATCTCTGGCGACTGATCTGACGCCATCGCGGGCAAGCCCGCTCCCACAGGTTTGGGTGGTGTTTCGACTAAATTGCGACGCTCATGAACACCGGCGATCTGGCCAGCGCAAACAGGCTGAACCCCCGCCAGTTCTGCTCGCGCCGGAAATAGCCTTTGACGAACTCCGCCTTGGAACCCTGGCGCTTGCTGATCGAGATCGGTTCGAAGCTGTCCTGCTCGAAGTGCTGCAAACCGAACACCTCATCGACCAGCAGCCCGGCGAACACGTCGTTGTGCTCCACCACCAATACCCTGCGCTGCTTGCGCAGCGGCGACAGCTCGTGACCGAAGAAGCCGCACAGGTCCATGATCGGCAGCAAGCGCCCACGCAGGTTAGCCACCCCTTTGACCCACGGCTTGACCCCGGGCAACTGAGTGCAGCGCGGTTCGTGCAGCACTTCGCTGACTTCGCCCATCGGCGTCACGTACCAATGCTCGCCGAGGCGAAAACCGATGCCGCTCCAGCGATCCTGACGGCCGGGCTGCGACGGCAGATCCGCCGCCAGCAGACGGCAGCGCTGGTCGATCTGCCACAGCAGCTCGAACGCGGTCAGCGACTGGTTCATGGCCGCGCGATCAACCGGCCAGCACGTTGTTCAGGGTCTTGATCAGCATGTCTTCTTCGACCGGTTTGGTCAGGTAATCCTTCGCGCCCTGGCGCGTGCCCCAGACCTTGTCGGTTTCCTGATCCTTGGTGGTGATGATGATCACCGGAATATGGCTGGTCTCGGCATCCTTGGTCAGTTGCCGGGTGGCCTGGAAGCCGTTGAGGCCGGGCATGACGATGTCCATCAGCACGGCGTCGGGTTTTTCCTGACGGGCCAGGGCCACGCCGTCGGCGCCGTTTTCGGCCTTGAGCACTTCATGGCCGTGCTTTTCCAGCATGCCGGTGAGTTTGTACATTTCAGTCGGCGAATCATCGACGATCAGGATACGTGCCATGGTCTTCCCCATTTTTCTTGTCGACTCCCGGCCCGCTGGCCGAGCGTCACTGTACGTGTCTTACTGCGGCAAAACGGCGGCGAAGCCCGGAACATGGGCCTGAATCGCGTCGAGCAGTTCTTCCTTGCTGAAAGGCTTGGTCAAAAATTGATCAGAACCGACAATCCGCCCCTTGGCCTTGTCGAACAGCCCGTCACGCGACGACAGCATGATCACCGGCGTGGCCTTGAACGCACTGTTGTTCTTGATTAAAGCGCAGGTCTGATAACCATCCAGACGCGGCATCATGATGTCGACAAAAATGATCCCGGGGTGGTGGTCGGCGATCTTCGCCAAAGCGTCGAAGCCATCGATCGCCGTGATGACTTCGCAGCCCACATTTTTCAACAGCGTTTCGGCGGTGCGACGAATCGTTTTCGAGTCATCGATCACCATGACCTTCAAGGCGCTGGACTGCTGTTCCATAAGAGGGCTCTACCGTCGCCTTTGCGAATCAAATTGTCCGTTTTGCGATGAGTAATGGCTGGAAACCCTTGATGCTCAAGGGCCAGCACGCTATGCCAGCCTTTTTAGCACAGTCTCCAGATGCAATCTATCGACGGGTTTTTCCTTGACCGAAAACCCTGCCAGCGCCACTCTGGCGGCACTTTTTCAATACCGATCCGGTAGCCAATTTTCGAGGAAAACCCAATGAGCGTTCGCGTCGGGATTGTCATGGACCCTATCGCCAGCATTTCCTATAAAAAGGATAGCTCGCTGGCCATGCTGCTGGCCGCGCAGAAACGTGGCTGGGAACTGTTCTACATGGAGCAGCGCGACCTGTATCAGGCCGAAGGTCAGGCCCGGGCGCGCATGAAGCCGCTGAAAGTCTTCGCCAACCCGGAAAAATGGTTCGAACTGGACGCCGAGCAGGACAACCTGCTGAGCGACCTCGACGTGATCCTGATGCGCAAGGATCCGCCGTTCGACATGGAGTTCGTCTACTCCACCTACTTGCTGGAACAGGCCGAAACCGCTGGCGTGCTGGTGGTCAACAAGCCGCAGAGCCTGCGCGACTGCAACGAAAAACTGTTCGCCACGCTGTTCCCGCAGTGCACCCCGCCAACCGTGGTCAGCCGCCGCGCCGACGTGCTGCGTGAATTCGCCGCCAAGCATGGCGACGTGATCCTCAAGCCGCTGGACGGCATGGGCGGCACTTCGATTTTCCGTCACCGCGCCGGCGATCCGAACCTGTCGGTGATTCTGGAAACCCTGACCGCCCTCGGCAATCAGCAGATCATGGGCCAGGCCTACCTGCCGGCAATCAAGGACGGCGACAAACGCATCCTGATGATCGACGGCGAGCCGGTGGATTACTGCCTGGCGCGAATTCCGGCGCAAGGCGAAACCCGTGGCAACCTCGCGGCCGGTGGTCGTGGCGAAGCGCGGCCGCTGACCGACAAGGATCGCTGGATCGCCGCCCAGGTCGGCCCGACCCTGCGCGAGAAAGGTCTGCTGTTCGTCGGTCTGGACGTGATCGGCGAAAACCTCACCGAAATCAACGTCACCAGCCCGACCTGCATCCGCGAGATCGACAATGCTTTCGCTACCGACATCGGCGGCATGCTGATGGATGCCATCGACAAGAAGCTGCAAGCCGCCGGCAAAAAGCCGCAAGCTTGACGTGTGTCACATGCAGCTTGTCGCTTGAAGCGTGAAGCCCAAGGCGTGAAACCAACATTGCGTTATCATGCGCAGCCTCTGAAAAACGCGATGTTGGTTTTCTTGTCATGACCCTCCCGTCCGATCTGCCCGCAGAACTCGCCCACCGTGGCGTGCGCCCGGCCGATCGCCTCGGATTTACCCTGTTTCTCGCGGCGCTGATTCATTTGGCGCTGCTGCTCGGCGTCGGCTTTACCATGGTCGAGCCCAAGCAGATCAGCAAAACCCTGGAAATCACCCTCGCCACCTTCAAGAGCGAAACCAAGCCGAAAAAGGCTGATTTCCTCGCGCAGGAAAACCAGGAAGGCAGCGGCACCCTCGACAAGAAGGCGATTCCCAAGACCACCGAGGTCGCGCCGTTCCAGGACAATCAGGTCAAGAAGGTCACACCGCCTCCGGCCGCCAAGCCGGAAGTGCGCGAAGCAGCGCCCAAGGCTGCGGTGACCACGGTGGCGCCGAAACAGCAAAAGGCGCCGACCAAGAAAGAAGAAACCAAAACCGAGACCAAACCTGCGGTCAACGCGCCGACGTTCGACAGCTCGCAGCTGTCCAGCGACATCGCCAGCCTCGAAGCGGAACTGGCCAACGAACAACAGTTGTACGCCAAGCGCCCGCGGATTCACCGCTTGAGCGCCGCCTCGACCATGCGCGACAAGGGCGCCTGGTACAAGGATGACTGGCGCAAGAAGGTCGAGCGCATCGGCAACCTCAATTACCCGGAAGAAGCCCGGCGCAAGCAGATTTACGGCAACCTGCGCCTGATGGTCTCGATCAACCGCGACGGCTCGTTGTATGAAGTACTGGTGCTCGAGTCCTCCGGCCAGCCGCTACTGGATCAGGCCGCGCAGCGCATCGTCCGGCTGGCGGCGCCGTTTGCACCGTTTACCGGCGATCTGTCGGATATCGACCGACTGGAAATCATCCGCACCTGGAAATTCGCCCGGGGCGACAAGCTCTCCAGCAACTGAATATTTCTGTGACGATGTGATTCATTGTGGCGAGGGGATTTATCCCCGATGGGGCGCGAAGCTGCCCTGAATACATTGACATGATCTGCCTGACACACCGTGCGTGATGGTGTTGCGACCGCTTCGCAGCCGATCGGGGATAAATCCCCTCACCACAAAGCTCTGTTCCAACAAGGGATCTATGTTGTTGTCAGCATCTCCAGCTTGTCAGTTTGCCCCCCGAACGCCACACTATCGCTCATGAAAAACGTCAGCCCCAGCTACCTCAAGCATCACTTCCTGATCGCCATGCCGCACATGGCCGACCCGAACTTTGCCCACACCTTGACCTACATCGTCGAGCACACGGCCAATGGCGCCATGGGGCTGGTGGTCAATCGACCGCAAGAGCTGAATCTGGCTGATATTCTCGAGCAATTGCGCCCGGACATCGATCCGCCAGCGCTATGCCAGCATGTACCGATCTTCATCGGCGGCCCGGTGCAGACCGATCGCGGTTTCGTCCTGCACCCGGCGGGCAAGACCTTTCAGGCCACTGTCGAGCTGGACGGTGATCTGGCGCTGTCCACCTCGCAGGACGTGCTGTTCGCCATCGCTGACGGCGTCGGCCCGGCGAAAAGCGTGATCGCCCTCGGCTATGCCGGTTGGGAAGCCGGGCAACTGGAAGCGGAACTCGCCGACAACGCCTGGCTGACCTGCCCATACGATGCCGACATCCTGTTCAACACCAGCAGCGAGCTGCGTCTGGAAGCGGCGGCCAAGCATTTGGGGATCAACCTCAGCCTGCTGACCAGCCAGGCGGGGCACGCCTGATGGCCCTGCGTCTGATTCTCGGCTTCGACTACGGCACCAAACAGATCGGCGTCGCGGTCGGCCAGGTGATTACCGGCCAGGCCCGCGAGCTGTGCACCCTGAAAGCGCAGAACGGTGTTCCCGACTGGAACCAGGTCGAAGCGCTGTTCAAGGAGTGGAAACCCGACGCCGTGGTGGTCGGCCTGCCACTGAACATGGACGGCACGCCCAGCGAAATGTGCCTGCGCGCGGAGAAATTCGCCCGGCGCCTCAATGGCCGCTTCAACGTGCCGTTCTATACCCACGACGAACGCCTGACCACCTTCGAAGCCAAAGGCGAGCGACTGGTGCGTGGCGGACAAAAAGGCAGTTACCGCGACAACCCGGTGGACGCCATCGCCGCCGCCCTGCTGTTGCAGGGCTGGCTCGATGAAAACACTGCTTTGTTTGAATCCTGACAAGCGCTTCGGCGCTTTTCTTTTGAGCTACGACCCGAGCCGCGTCCAAGGACCCGGCTCGATCCCAAGAAGGAGCAACCATGAGCCTGCCAAATCCCGCCGATCTGATCAGCCAGATGGCGACCCGCCTCAAGGCGCACCTTGCCCAACGTGATATCAGCGAACCGCGTTACATCGGCATCCGCACCGGTGGTATCTGGGTGGCGCAGGCCCTGCTCAAGGAGCTGGGCAGCGATGCGCCGCTGGGCACGCTGGATGTTTCCTTCTACCGCGATGACTTCAGCCAGAACGGCCTGCACCCGCAAGTGCGCCCGTCAGCCCTGCCCTTCGAGATCGAAGGCCAGCATCTGGTACTGATCGACGACGTACTGATGAGCGGCCGCACTATCCGCGCCGCCATGAACGAACTGTTCGACTACGGCCGCCCGGCCAGCGTGACCCTGGTCTGCCTGCTGGACCTGGACGCAGGCGAACTGCCGATTCGCCCGAACGTGGTCGGCGCGACCCTGTCGCTGGCCGCCCATGAGCGGGTCAAGCTGTCCGGCCCTGAGCCGCTGACGCTCGAACTGCAAGACCTGAACCCTTAATCCGCCCTATTGAGAATCCCCCTCGCGATGACGCCTCTAGATACCAAGCGCCCGCTGCAGCTCAATGACCAGGGCCAGCTGCGCCACTTCCTCTCGCTCGATGGCCTGCGCCGCGAGTTGCTGACGGAAATCCTCGACACCGCCGACTCGTTCCTCGAAGTCGGTGCCCGGGCGGTGAAGAAGGTCCCGTTGCTGCGCGGCAAGACCGTGTGCAACGTGTTCTTCGAGAACTCCACACGCACCCGTACCACCTTCGAACTGGCGGCCCAGCGGCTGTCGGCGGACGTGATCACCCTGAACGTGTCAACCTCGTCGGCCAGTAAGGGTGAAACCCTGCTCGACACCCTGCGCAACCTCGAAGCCATGGCCGCCGACATGTTCGTCGTGCGTCACGGCGATTCCGGTGCTGCGCACTTCATCGCAGAACATGTTTGCCCGCAGGTGGCGATCATCAACGGCGGCGACGGTCGGCACGCGCACCCGACGCAAGGCATGCTCGACATGCTGACCATCCGTCGGCACAAGGGCAGTTTCGAAAACCTCTCGGTGGCGATCGTCGGCGACATCCTGCACTCGCGAGTGGCGCGTTCGAACATGCTCGCCCTGAAGACCCTCGGTTGCCCGGACATCCGCGTGATCGCACCGAAAACCCTGCTGCCGATCGGCATCGAGCAGTACGGCGTGAAGGTCTACACCGACATGAACGAAGGCCTGAAGGACGTCGACGTGGTGATCATGCTGCGCCTGCAGCGTGAGCGCATGACCGGCGGCCTGCTGCCGAGCGAAGGCGAGTTCTACCGCCTGTTCGGCCTGACCACCGCGCGCCTGGCCGGGGCCAAACCCGATTGCATCGTCATGCACCCGGGGCCGATCAACCGGGGTGTGGAAATCGAGTCCGCAGTGGCCGACGGCCCGCATTCGGTGATCCTCAATCAAGTCACCTACGGCATCGCGATCCGCATGGCCGTGCTGTCGATGGCCATGAGCGGGCAAACAGCACAACGTCAATTCGAGCAGGAGAACGCCCAGTGAAGCTCAGCATTCTCGGCGCCCGTGTCATCGATCCAAGCAGCGGCCTGGATCAAATCACCGATATCCACGTTGAAGCCTGCAAGATCGTCGCCCTCGGCGCTGCGCCGGCCGGTTTCACTGCCGTCGAAACCATCGACGCCCAAGGCCTGGTGGCCGCACCCGGGCTGGTCGACCTGAACGTCGCCCTGCGCGAGCCGGGCTACAGCCGCAAAGGCACCATCGCCAGCGAAACCCGCGCTGCGGCGGCCGGCGGCGTGACCAGCCTGTGTTGCCCGCCGAAGACCAAACCGGTGCTCGACACTTCGGCGGTGGCCGAACTGATCCTCGACCGCGCCCGCGAAGCCGGCAACACCAAGGTGTTCCCGATTGGCGCGCTGAGCAAAGGCCTGGACGGCGAACAGCTTGCAGAGCTCGTTGCTTTGCGTGACGCCGGGTGCGTGGCGTTCGGCAATGGTCTGGAGAGTTTCCGCAACACCCGCACCCTGTGCCGGGCGCTGGACTACGCGGCGACCTTCGACCTGACGGTGATTTTCAATTCGCAGGATCACGATCTGGCCGATGGCGGCCTGGCCCACGAAGGCGCGGTCGCCAGCTTCCTTGGTCTGCCGGGCATCCCGGAAACAGCTGAGACCGTGGCCCTGGCCCGTGATCTGCTGCTGGTCGAGCAGACCGGCGTGCGTGCGCACTTCAGCCAACTGACCAGCGCTCGCGGCGTCGCCCTGATCGCCCAGGCCCAGGCACGCGGCCTGAAGGTCACGGCGGATGTCGCGCTATACCAGTTGATCCTCACCGATGAAGCGCTGATCGACTTCAGCAGCCTGTATCACGTGCAACCGCCGCTGCGCACCCGTGCTGACCGCGATGGCCTGCGCGAGGCAGTGAAGTCCGGTGTGGTGTCGGCGATTTCCAGCCACCACCAGCCGCACGAGCGCGATGCCAAACTGGCGCCGTTCGGTGCGACCGAGCCGGGCATCAGCAGCGTTGAGCTGTTGCTGCCACTGGCGATGACGCTGGTCGAGGATGGCTTGCTGGATCTGCCGACGCTGCTCGCACGCCTGAGCGCTGGTCCAGCGGACGCGCTGCGTCTGCCGGCGGGCAAACTGACGGTGGGCGGTGCGGCGGATATCGTGCTGTTCGATCCGAAGGCGTCCACCGTGGCCGGTGAAGGCTGGTTATCGAGGGGCGAGAACTGTCCGTTCCTCGGGCATACATTGCCGGGCGTGGTTCGCTATACCCTGGTGGATGGGCGGATCAGCCACCAGGCTTAACCGGCTGCTGAGGGTCATTGTGGCGAGGGGATTTATCCCCGATGGGGCGCGTAGCGCCCCTAAACCATTCAACCGCGGATGACCTGAATCACCGAGGTTGTAGATTGAGGGCTGCTGCGCAGCCCATCGGGGATAAATCCCCTCGCCACAGGTTACTGGAAGGCGCCCCGGTTCTGCGCGTTGCGCAGCGAGACCTGATCGTTCAGCGTCCAGAAGTCATACAACACCCCGACAAAGAACAATCCGCCGGTCAGCAGGTACAGCAAACCGCTGATCCACTTGCCCTGGTACATCCGGTGCACGCCGAACACTCCCAGAAACGTCAGCAGAATCCACGCCACGTTGTATTCGATCGGCCCTGCGGTAAAACGCAGATCGGCCTCGCGATCCATCGCCGGGATCAGAAACACGTCGATCAGCCAGCCGATACCCAGCAGACCGAAAGTGAAAAACCAGATCGTCCCGGTCACAGGCTTGCCGTAATAAAAGCGGTGAGCGCCGGTAAAACCGAAAATCCACAGCAGATAACCGATCACTTTGCTGTGCGTATCCTGGGGTTGAGCAACCTGCTGATAGCGGTTCATGGATGACCTCATTTGCCTCGATAGATAAATTTTTTCTGCATCTCTGTGACTTTTTTGTGTCGAGCCGACAAGTGGTTCGCCAGCGTTACACCTTGCTCAAAGCCTTGCAGGGCTTGGGTTCTGTCCGACAATTGCGCCAAATTACCGCTTGTTGGGCGAAATTGACCACCGGGTTGAATCGACCAACGGCCTCGGAAGGGACAAAAAAGCTGTTATAAAGTTGCGCGCAAACCTTTAAGAGCCACGCCTAATGCGACCATTTTTCAAGACATGGCTAACCATCTGCCTATTAATGCCACTGGCCGCCCACGCCACCAATCGTGAGCAACGTCTTCCCAACGTCAACGGTTTCACCCCTAAATCCCATGCTTCGGCTCCTTCGAGCAAGAGCAGCAAACAAACGAAACACACCACGCTCGCCAGCAAGAATCACGGCAAGCTGGTTCCGCCGATGGCGAACAAGGAAAGCAGCAACGTCCTGAGCCGTGCGGTGAACGTCCTCGGTACTCCTTATCGTTGGGGCGGCAGCAGCCCAAGTAAAGGCTTCGACTGCAGCGGGCTGGTGAAATATGCGTTCAACGACGCCACGTTCGACCTGCCGCGCACTTCCAACGCCATGGCCAGCGGTCATGGCGAGAAAGTCGAGCGCAAGGATCTGAAGCCGGGCGACCTGATTTTCTTCAACATCAAAAGCCGTCGGGTCAACCACGTTGCCATCTACCTGGGCAACGATCGCTTCATCCACGCACCCCGTCGTGGTAAAGCGGTGAGCATCGACACGCTGAACAAGCCGTATTGGGAACAACATTACGTGGTTGCCAAGCGCGTGCTGCCGAAAGAGCCTGCCGGTAAGCAGATGCGCGTGGTTCAGCGCTAACAGCACGTACCGATCGTTCCCACGCTCTGCGTGGGAATGCCTCAATGGACGCTCCGCGTCCGCTTCGGCAGGGACGCAGAGCGTCCCGGGCTGCATTCCCACGCAGAGCGTGGGAACGATCACTCCCTCAGAAATTATCCGGCGTACGCGCCTTCTCCCGCGCATGCTCGCGACTGATCAAGCCTTTGGTCATCAGCTCCTTCAGGCACATGTCGAGTGTCTGCATCCCCAACGACCCGCCGGTCTGAATCGCCGAATACATCTGCGCCACCTTGTCCTCGCGGATCAGGTTACGGATCGCCGATGTGCCCAGCATGATCTCGTGCGCCGCCACCCGTCCGCCGCCGATCTTCTTGATCAGGGTCTGCGAGACCACTGCCAGCAACGACTCCGAGAGCATCGAACGCACCATCGACTTCTCATCCCCCGGGAATACATCCACCACCCGGTCGATGGTTTTCGCCGCTGAAGTGGTGTGCAGCGTGCCGAACACCAGATGCCCGGTTTCGGCGGCAGTCAGCGCCAGGCGAATGGTTTCCAGATCACGCATCTCACCCACCAGAATCACGTCCGGGTCTTCGCGCAGCGCCGAACGCAGCGCGGTGGCAAAGCTGCGGGTGTCGCGGTGTACCTCGCGCTGGTTGATCAGGCATTTGCGCGATTCGTGGACGAATTCGATCGGGTCTTCAATGGTGAGGATATGGTGATGGCGATGGGTGTTGAGGTAATCGATCATCGCCGCCAGCGTGGTCGACTTGCCGGAACCGGTCGGCCCGGTGACCAGCACCAGCCCGCGCGGCGCATCGGTGATCTTGCGAAAGACATCGCCCATGCCGAGGTCTTCCATGCTCAGCACTTTCGACGGAATGGTGCGGAACACCGCCCCGGCACCACGGTTCTGGTTGAACGCATTGACCCGAAAACGCGCCACGCCGGGGACTTCGAAAGAGAAATCCGTTTCGAGGTGTTTCTCAAAGTCGACCCGCTGGGTGTCGTTCATGATGTCGTAGATCAATTCGTGCACTTGCTTGTGATCCAGCGCCGGCAGATTGATCCGCCGCACATCACCATCGACGCGGATCATCGGCGGCAGACCGGCCGACAGGTGCAGGTCGGAAGCGCCCTGTTTGGCGCTGAACGCCAGCAGTTCAGTGATATCCATAGCGTCCCTCAATTCCAGTAGAATGCCGCGAACCTTCAGACCGCCGGCGCCTCTTGATGTCCACGATAGCAGACAACATCCTTCAGGTTAGTTCGCGCATCCAGGCCGCCACCGCCGCTGCCGGGCGCGCTGAAAACAGCGTTCAGTTGCTCGCCGTGAGCAAGACCAAGCCCGCCGGGGATCTGCGTGAAGCCCACGCCGCCGGCCTGCGTGACTTTGGCGAAAACTATCTGCAGGAAGCCCTGGGCAAACAGCTCGAACTGGCCGACCTGCCCTTGATCTGGCACTTCATCGGCCCCATTCAATCGAACAAGACTCGCGCGATTGCCGAGCATTTCGACTGGGTGCACTCCGTGGATCGCCTGAAAATTGCCCAACGCCTGTCCGAACAGCGCCCGGCCGAGCTGCCGCCGCTGAACATCTGCATTCAGGTCAACGTCAGCGGTGAGGCCAGCAAGTCCGGCTGCACCCCGGCCGACCTGCCGGCACTGGCCGAGGCCATCAGCGCCCTGCCGCGCCTGAAATTGCGCGGGTTGATGGCGATTCCCGAGCCGACCGAAGATCGCGCCGAACAGGACGCCGCGTTTGCTGCCGTGCAACGCCTGCAGGCCAGCCTGAATCTGCCGCTCGACACACTTTCCATGGGCATGAGCCACGACCTCGAGTCGGCCATCGCCCAAGGCGCCACCTGGGTGCGGATCGGTACCGCCCTGTTTGGTGCCCGCGACTACGGCCAGCCATGAAATGGCTGACAAACTTCTGAATAAGGACCTGACATGAGCAACACACGTATTGCCTTTATCGGTGCCGGCAACATGGCCGCCAGTCTGATCGGCGGCCTGCGCGCCAAGGGTCTGCAAGCTAGCCACATCCGCGCCAGCGATCCGGGCGAAGAAACGCGCCAACGCGTCAGCGCCGAACACGGCATCGAAACCTTTGCCGATAATGCCCAAGCCATCGACGGCGTCGACGTGATCGTACTGGCGGTCAAGCCACAGGCGATGAAAGCCGTGTGCGAGGCGATTCGCCCAAGCCTGAAACCCAATCAACTGGTGGTCTCCATTGCCGCCGGCATCACCTGCGCGAGCATGACCGCGTGGCTCGGCGAGCAGCCAATCGTACGCTGCATGCCGAACACCCCGGCGCTGCTGCGTCAGGGCGTCAGCGGTTTGTATGCGACCAGCGAAGTGACTGCCGAACAGCGTCAGCAAGCCGAAGAGCTGCTGTCCGCCGTCGGCATTGCCCTGTGGCTCAACGAAGAGCAGCAACTGGACGCGGTTACCGCTGTTTCCGGTTCCGGCCCGGCGTACTTCTTCCTGCTGATCGAAGCCATGACCGCCGCCGGCGTCAAACTCGGCCTGCCGAAGGAAGTCGCTGAACAACTGACCCTGCAAACGGCGCTTGGCGCTGCGCATATGGCGGTGTCCAGCGATGTCGACGCTGCCGAACTGCGCCGCCGCGTGACCTCGCCAAATGGCACCACCGAAGCTGCAATCAAATCATTCCAGGCCAATGGCTTTGAAGCCCTGGTCGAAACCGCACTCGGCGCCGCCGCGCACCGCTCGGCCGAAATGGCCGAACAACTGGGCAAATAAGGAGCCTTACATGATTGGATTGAACACCGCAGCGGTTTACGTGCTGCAAACCCTAGGCAGCCTGTACCTGCTGATCGTGCTGCTGCGCTTCGTCCTGCAACTGGTGCGAGCGAACTTCTACAACCCGCTGTGCCAGTTCGTGGTCAAGGCCACCCAGCCGCTGCTCAAGCCTCTGCGTCGGATTATCCCGAGCGTATTCGGCCTCGACATGTCGTCGCTGGTCCTGGCGATTCTGGTGCAACTGGCACTGATGGCCCTGACCTTGCTGCTGACCTACGGCACCACCGGTAACCCGCTGCAGCTGTTTATCTGGTCGATCATTGGCGTGACCGCGCTGTTCCTGAAGATTTTCTTCTTCGCCCTGATCATCAGCGTGATCCTCTCGTGGGTCGCCCCGGGCAGCCACAACCCGGGCGCTGAGCTGGTAAACCAGATCTGCGAACCGGCGCTGGCACCGTTCCGCAAGATCCTGCCGAACCTCGGCGGTCTGGACCTGTCGCCGATCTTCGCCTTCCTCGCGTTGAAGCTGATCGACATGCTGGTGATCAACAACCTCGCGGCGATGACGATGATGCCGGAAATCCTGCGCCTGCTGATGTGAGCTGGTTTCGCTGGGACGGGGACGATCTGATCCTCGAATGTCATCTGCAACCGGCAGCCCGCAGCGATGATTTCGCCGGGCTGCACGGTGACCGCCTGAAGATCCGCCTCACCGCGCCGCCGGTCGAGGGCAAGGCCAATGCTTATCTGATGGGCTTTCTGGCCAAGGCTTTTGGGGTTTCCAAGAGCCAGGTCAGTTTGCTCAGCGGTGAGTTGAACCGGCAGAAACGGGTGAAGATCTGCTCGCCGAAGAAGTTGCCGGATCTGCCTGGGCTTATGCGTTGATCGTTCCCACGCTCCGCGTGGGAATGCATTCCGGGACGCTCCGCGTCCCCGCCGAAGCGGACGCGGAGCGTCCAATGAGGCATTCCCACGCAGAGCGTGGGAACGAGCGCAGGTAGTTGCTTGCCGCTAACCCCCCCGGTCTTTAGACTTACGCCTCATTTCAACGAGAGCAGGGTCGATGCCAGCTGCCTTTCCCCCCGATTCTGTTGGTCTGGTGACGCCGCAAACGGCGCACTTCAGCGAACCTCTGGCCTTGGCTTGTGGCCGTTCGCTGCCCGCCTACGACCTGATCTACGAAACCTACGGCACGCTGAACGCGCAGGCGAGCAACGCCGTGCTGATTTGCCATGCCTTGTCCGGCCATCACCACGCTGCCGGCTATCACAGCGTCGACGACCGCAAGCCCGGTTGGTGGGACAGCTGCATCGGCCCGGGCAAACCGATCGACACCAACAAGTTCTTCGTGGTCAGCCTGAATAATCTGGGCGGCTGCAACGGCTCTACCGGGCCGAGCAGCATCAATCCGGAAACCGGTAAACCGTTCGGCGCCGACTTCCCGGTACTCACCGTGGAGGACTGGGTGCACAGCCAGGCGCGTCTGGCTGATTTGCTCGGAATCCGCCAGTTCGCCGCAGTGATAGGCGGCAGCCTTGGCGGCATGCAGGCCCTGCAATGGACCATCACTTACCCGGATCGCGTGCGGCACTGCCTGGCCATCGCCTCGGCACCAAAGCTCTCGGCGCAGAACATCGCCTTCAACGAAGTGGCGCGTCAGGCCATCCTCACCGACCCCGAGTTTCACGGTGGTTCGTTCCAAGAAGCAGGCGTGATCCCCAAGCGCGGCCTGATGCTCGCGCGGATGGTCGGGCACATCACCTACCTGTCCGACGACTCGATGGGCGAGAAATTCGGCCGTGGCCTGAAGAGCGAAAAGCTCAACTATGACTTCCACAGCGTCGAGTTCCAGGTCGAAAGCTACCTGCGCTACCAAGGCGAAGAGTTCTCCGGTCGTTTCGATGCCAACACCTATCTGTTGATGACCAAGGCGCTGGACTACTTCGATCCGGCAGCGAACTTCGACGATAACCTGGCGAAAACCTTCGAGAACGCCACGGCCAAGTTCTGCGTGATGTCGTTCACCACTGACTGGCGCTTCTCCCCGGCCCGCTCGCGGGAGCTGGTGGACGCGCTGATGGCGGCGCGCAAGGACGTCAGCTATCTGGAAATCGACGCACCACAGGGCCACGACGCCTTCCTGATTCCGATCCCGCGCTATTTGCAGGCGTTCGGCAATTACATGAACCGAATCACGTTGTGAGAAAGCCATGAGAGCTGATCTGGAAATCATCCAGGAATGGATCCCCGCCGGCAGCCGCGTGCTCGACCTCGGTTGCGGCGACGGCGAATTGCTGACCTGGCTGCGCGACCACAAGCAGGTCACCGGTTATGGCCTGGAAAACGACGCGGACAACATCGCCGAGTGTGTGGCCAAGGGCATCAACGTCATCGAGCAGGACCTGGACAAAGGGCTGGGCAACTTCGCCAGCAACAGCTTCGACATCGTGGTCATGACCCAGGCGCTGCAGGCCGTGCATTACCCGGACAAGATCCTCGACGAAATGCTGCGGGTCGGTCGCCAGTGCATCATCACTTTCCCCAACTTCGGTCACTGGCGCTGCCGCTGGTACCTGGCGAGCAAGGGCCGCATGCCGGTATCCGAGTTCCTGCCGTACACCTGGTACAACACGCCGAACATCCACTTCTGCACCTTCGAAGACTTTGAAGAACTTTGTCGCGAACGTGATGCGAAGGTCATTGATCGGCTTGCCGTGGATCAACAGCACCGTCACGGGTGGGCCAGTAAGCTATGGCCTAATCTGTTAGGTGAGATCGGTATCTACCGCGTCAGCAGCCCGGTGCTTGCAGATCATCGGGTCGCGGTCTGAACCACGACATTTCGAGGAGAACGATCATGGGTCGTCTAGCGTTGTTGTTATTTACCGCCTGCCTGAGCGTCACGGCCATGGCAGCCGATGTCATCAAAAGCGAGCGCCAGGAAACCTTCGGTGACGTGACGGTGCACTACAACACCTTCAACTCCACGTATTTGCAGCCGGACATCGCCAAGGCCGCCGAGCTGATCCGCAGCAAGAACCAGGGCGTGATCAATGTCTCGGTGATCAAGGACGGCAAACCGTTGAGCGCCAACGTCACCGGCACGGTCAAAGACCTGACCAGCCAGAGCGTGCCGCTGAACTTCCGCCAGGTCACCGAACAGGGCGCGATCTACTACATCGCCCAGTATCCGGTTGAGCAGCAGGAAACCCGCACCTTTGAAATCAAGGTGCAGAACGGCGACAAGATCAACACTATCAATTTCAACCAAGAGCTTTTCCCCGGCGAATGATGAACCTCAAGCAACTCGTACTGGCCAGCCATAACGCCGGCAAACTCAAGGAACTCCAGGCCATGCTCGGCGACTCGGTGCAACTGCGCTCGATCGGCGAGTGGAGCAAGGTCGAGCCGGAAGAAACCGGCCTGTCGTTCGTCGAGAACGCCATTCTCAAGGCGCGCAACGCCGCACGTATTTCCGGATTGCCGGCGCTGGCCGACGATTCCGGTCTGGCGGTGGATTTCCTTGGCGGCGCGCCGGGCATCTATTCGGCGCGTTATGCCGATGGCAAGGGCGATGCGGCGAACAACGCCAAACTGCTCGACGCCCTGAAGGACGTGCCTGAAGCCGAGCGTGGCGCACAGTTCGTCTGCGTGTTGGCGCTGGTGCGGCATGCCGACGATCCGTTGCCGATCCTCTGCGAAGGCCTGTGGCACGGGCGCATCCTGACCGCCGCCAGCGGCGAACACGGTTTCGGCTACGACCCGCTGTTCTGGGTACCGGAGCGTGACGTGTCCAGCGCCGAACTGAGCCCGGCCGACAAGAACCAGATCAGCCACCGCGCCCGTGCAATGGATCTGCTGCGCCAGCGTCTGGGCCTGAAATGACCGACAGCCCCTCCGCGTTGTCGCTGATCATCGGCGGCGCCGCCTCTTCGCCTCGGGCACCGCTGCCGACGCTGCCGCCCTTGGCGCTGTACATCCACATCCCGTGGTGTGTACGCAAATGCCCGTATTGCGATTTCAACTCGCACACCGCCAGTCCCGTGCTGCCGGAGCAGGAATACGTCGACGCGCTGCTCGCCGATCTCGATCAGGACCTGCACGCGGTTTACGGTCGTGAAATCAGTTCGATCTTCTTTGGCGGCGGCACGCCGAGCCTGTTCAGTGCCGAGGCGCTGGGGCGTTTGCTGGTAGGCGTCGAGCAGCGTATTCCGTTCGCCCATGACATCGAAATCACCCTGGAAGCCAACCCCGGCACCTTCGAACAGGAGAAATTCGTCGCGTACCGCAAACTGGGGATCAATCGCCTGTCGATCGGTATTCAGAGTTTCCAGCAGCAGAAGCTTGAAGCCCTCGGGCGCATCCACAACGGCGACGAAGCGGTGCGCGCGGCCGGCATGGCGCGGCAGGCCGGGTTCGACAACTTCAACCTCGACTTGATGCACGGCTTGCCTGACCAGTCGCTGGAAGATGCCTTGAGCGACCTGCGCCAGGCCATCGAACTGAAACCGACGCACATCTCCTGGTATCAGCTGACACTGGAGCCGAACACGGTGTTCTGGAACCAGCCGCCAGTACTGCCGGAAGACGATACGCTGTGGGACATTCAAGAGGCCGGGCAAGCGCTGCTGGCCGAACACGGTTACGCGCAATACGAAGTGTCGGCTTATGCACAGGCCGGACGGCCGGCGCGGCATAACCTCAATTACTGGAGTTTCGGCGACTTCATCGGTATCGGTGCGGGCGCTCACGGCAAGCTCAGCCATCCGGACGGGCGCATCGTCCGGACCTGGAAGACACGCCTGCCGAAGGACTATCTGAACCCGGCCAAGAGCTTCCAGGCTGGCGAGAAAACCCTGAGCAACGACGAGATGCCGTTCGAGTTTCTGATGAACGCGCTGCGCCTGACTGCCGGGGTGGAATCACGCCTGTATCCCGAGCGCACCGGCCTGCCGCTGGAAGGTCTCACCGAACACCGCAAGGAGGCCGAACAAAGCGGCCTGATGCAGGTCGAACCGTCACGTCTGGCGGCCACCGAGCGCGGACAACTCTTTCTCAACGACTTGCTGCAGAAATTTCTGAGCTGAGCCCACGCCCCAACGGCAGCCCCAAGGAAAAACGCATGGATTTGATACTCGATCTGCTCGCCACCGTGTCCCGCTGGAGCCGCAGCAATCTCTCGGAAATCGCCCTGGCCCTGGTCGGCTGCCTGCTGGTGCTGTTTGGCGCCGACTTCAAAGGCTGGGTCGAGCAACGCCTGGGCAGCATCGCCGGCGCCCTGCGCATACCGCTGATGTCGCTGCTGTGCGTGATCGGCAGTGGCGCCGCACTGATCTACGCCACGCCGTGGGTAGTCAAGGGCTTGAGCCAGTTCAACAACTACAGCCTGGCGCCGGTGTTGTTGGTGGTGCTGGTGTTGATCGGCGTCGTAGCTGACCGCCGCTGATTTTTCGGCCGCTTTTGATCGTTCCCATGCTCCGCGTGGGAATGCCTCAATGGACGCTCTGCGTCCGCTGTGGGACGCAGAGCGTCCCGGGCAGCATTCCCACGCAGAGCGTGGGAACGATCATAGCGTGATGCTTAGGACTGTTTCTCGAACTTCAGATCCCACACGCCATGCCCAAGACGTTCGCCGCGGCGTTCGAACTTGGTGATCGGCCGTTCGGCCGGGCGTGGTACGCACTTGCCGTCTTCGGCGAGGTTGCGATAGCCCGGAGCGACGTTCATCACTTCCAGCATGTACTCGGCGTACGGTTCCCAGTCGGTAGCCATGTGCAGAATGCCGCCGACCTTCAGCTTGCTGCGCACCAGTTCGGCGAACGAGGCCTGAACGATGCGACGCTTGTGGTGACGGCTCTTGTGCCATGGGTCCGGGAAGAACAGCATCAGGCGATCGAGGCTGTTGTCGGCGATGCAGCGGTTGAGCACTTCGATCGCGTCGCAATCGTAGACGCGCAGGTTGGTCAGGCCCTGGGTCAGCACGCCATTGAGCAGCGCGCCGACACCCGGACGGTGCACTTCAACACCGATGAAGTCCTGATCCGGCGCGGCGGCGGCCATTTCCAGCAGCGAGTGGCCCATGCCGAAACCGATCTCCAGCGAGCGCGGCGCCGAACGGCCGAACACTTGATCGTAATCCACCGGCGCGTCGGCCAGCGGCAGCACGTACAGCGGCGCGCCCTGATCCAGACCGCGCTGCTGGCCTTCGGTCATGCGCCCGGCGCGCATCACGAAACTCTTGATGCGGCGGTGTTGGCGCTCGTCGCCCTCTTCCGTCTGGATAGGCGTGTCGTTCGATTCAGTCATCAATGGCTCTTACTTGATCAGACCATCCAGCGGCGAAGAGGCGCTGGCATAGAGTTTTTTCGGCATGCGACCGGCGAGGTAGGCCAGACGGCCCGCGACGATCGCGTGTTGCATGGCTTGGGCCATCATCACCGGCTGTTGAGCGTGGGCGATAGCCGAGTTCATCAGCACCGCATCACAGCCCAGTTCCATGGCGATGGTGGCGTCGGAAGCCGTCCCGACACCGGCATCCACCAGCACCGGAATCCTGGCTTCTTCGAGGATGATCTGCAGGTTGTACGGGTTGCAGATCCCCAGGCCCGAACCGATCAGACCGGCCAGCGGCATCACCGCGATGCAGCCGATTTCCGCCAGTTGGCGAGCGATGATCGGGTCATCACTGGTGTAGACCATCACGTCGAAGCCTTCCTTGACCAGCGTTTCTGCGGCCTTGAGGGTTTCGATCACGTTGGGGAACAGGGTTTTCTGGTCGGCCAGCACTTCCAGCTTCACCAGGTTGTGGCCGTCGAGCAGCTCACGCGCCAGGCGGCAGGTGCGCACGGCTTCGATGGCGTCGTAGCAACCGGCGGTGTTTGGCAGGAAGGTGTAGCGCTCCGGCGACAGCACGTCGAGCAGGTTCGGCTCGCCTTCGATCTGGCCCAGGTTGGTGCGGCGTACGGCGAAGGTGACGATCTCGGCACCCGAGGCTTCGATGGCCTGGCGGGTTTCTTCCATGTCACGGTACTTGCCGGTACCAACCAGCAAACGCGACTGGTAAGTACGACCGGCCAGGACGAAAGGCTTGTCGTTACGAACGATGCTCATGGGGAATCCTCTTTAGGGGTGAGGGTCTTGCAGAATTCTGTGCCCTGGCGCCGGGCGATTAGCCGCCGCCGATGGCGTGCACGACTTCGACGTTGTCGCCGTCGCTGAGAACGGTGTCGGCATGCTGGCTGCGCGGGACGATATCCAGATTGAGTTCGACTGCCACCCGGCGTCCGGTCAGTTCCAGACGGGTGATCAGGGCCGCAACGGTCTCGCCGTCGGGCAGTTCAAGGGATTCGCCGTTCAACTGAATGCGCATGCGCTAGGCCGCCATCATTTTTAGGGGCTGGCATTCTAGCCCGATCATGACCTAAAGGTCAGCACCAAGCGTCAAGCGGTTAGCGGCAAGCGCCAGGCGGCCAGCCCCAGGCACAGCCAACCGACCAGGAACGCCAGACCGCCGAACGGCGTGATGATGCCGAGCTTGCTGATACCGGTCATGGTCAGCACGTACAGGCTGCCGGAGAACAGCACAATGCCCACTGCGAAGGAAAAGCCGGCCCACGCGACCAGTCGCCCCTGAATTTGCGTGGCCAGCAACGCCACACCGAACAGCGCCAGGGTGTGCACCAGTTGATAGGTCACACCCGTGTGGAAGATCGCCAGATACTCGGGCGTGAGGCGGTTTTTCAGACCATGGGCGGCGAATGCGCCGAGGGCAACACCGGTAAAACCAAAGAAAGCGGCCAGCATCAGAAAGCCACGCAGCATGTGGAACTCCAGTCAGACTCGTTCGGCAGGGTCTGTATAATGGCCCGCTCTATCGGTTCGGCCAAGCCATCTCTATGCTGCGTTCACTTTTGCGTCGTCTCACGAAGGCCCTGCTCTGGTTCGCGGGCGGCAGCGTATTGCTGGTCTTGCTGTTTCGCTTTGTGCCGCCACCGGGCACGGCGCTGATGGTCGAGCGCAAGGTCGAATCCTGGGTCGACGGCGAACCGATCGACCTGCAGCGCACCTGGAAACCGTGGGACGAGATCTCCGATGACCTCAAGGTTGCAGTCATGGCCGGCGAGGACCAGAAGTTTCCCGAGCACTGGGGTTTTGACTTCGGTGCGATCCAGGCGGCGTTGGCCCACAACGAACTCGGCGGCTCGATTCGCGGCGCCAGCACCTTGAGCCAGCAAGTGTCGAAGAACCTGTTCCTGTGGTCGGGTCGCAGCTATCTGCGCAAAGGCCTGGAAGCCTGGTTTACCGCGCTGATCGAGGTGCTCTGGCCCAAGCAGCGGATTCTTGAGGTGTACCTCAATAGCGTCGAGTGGGACGACGGCGTGTTTGGCGCCGAAGCCGCAGCCCGCCATCATTTCGGCGTAAGCGCCAAGTCGCTGTCGCGGCAGCAGGCCAGTTATCTGGCGGCCGTTCTACCTAACCCGCGCGTATGGAGTGCGAGCCATCCGACGGCTTACGTGTCGCGCCGGGCCGGGTGGATTCGCCAGCAGATGAGCCAGTTGGGTGGGGATAGTTATCTGCTGGGGCTCAACGATTCGCGCCGGGCGCCTTGGGCCGAATAACACCGAAGATCCCCTGTAGGAGTGGTGTTGAATCAGAAATGAAAAACGCCCCGATCATCGCTGATCGGGGCGTTTTTATTGCCTGAGCGCCGGTTAGGCGGCGATCGACAACTTGAGCTTGTTCATCGCGCTCTTCTCGAGCTGACGGATCCGCTCGGCCGACACGTTGTACTTCTGCGCCAGGTCGTGCAGCGTGGCTTTCTCTTCTGCCAGCCAGCGCTGGTAGAGGATGTCGCGACTACGTTCGTCCAGCACTTCCAGCGCCTCGTGCAGGTTGTGATTGGAGTTGTCACTCCAGTCGGCATCTTCCAGTTGACGCGCCGGGTCGTACCGGTGGTCTTCCAGGTAGTTGGCCGGCGACTGGAAAGCGCTGTCGTCGTCCGCTTCCGCGGCCGGGTCGAAGGCCATGTCATGACCGGTCAGACGACTTTCCATCTCGCGCACTTCCCGCGGCTCGACGCCGAGGCTTTCCGCCACACGGTGGACTTCCTCGTTGTTCAGCCACGCCAGACGTTTCTTCTGGCTGCGCAGGTTGAAGAACAGCTTGCGCTGGGCCTTGGTGGTCGCGACTTTCACAATGCGCCAGTTGCGCAGGATGAACTCGTGAATTTCCGCCTTGATCCAGTGCACGGCGAACGACACCAGACGCACACCCATTTCCGGGTTGAAGCGCTTCACGGCCTTCATCAGGCCGACGTTACCTTCCTGGATCAGGTCAGCCTGAGCCAGGCCGTAGCCGGAATAGCTACGGGCAATGTGTACAACAAAACGCAGGTGGGCGAGCACCATCTGCCGAGCCGCCCCCAAATCCTGCTCATAGTAGAGACTCTCGGCCAGTTCACGCTCCTGCTCCGGCGTCAGCAATGGAATGCTGTTGACGGTGTGCACATAGGCTTCCAGGTTCGCACCCGGAACCAACGCGTACGCAGGTTGCAAAGAATTGGTCATGCGAAAAAACCTCCCACTTACATACTCGTGCCTCTCGGCACTGCGAAAAATTGACCGGGAATTCAAGTACAAGTTCCCAAAAAAACCGCAAGGTCAATCACGCGCAAAAAAGATTCTACTTCGGCGCCAGCTCCCTGAGATGACGTGCGACTGCAATCCATGCACCGATATAACCCAACAGCACCGCGCCAAGCAAGAGCGACAGACCGTCGGCAACTGGCACTCCGGCCAGCGCGAAATCACTGCCGTACAAGCCGGCCAGTCCAACTACCGCGTCATTCAGCCAGTTCAGGCCGAACGCCAGCACCCCCCAGGACAGAACCCCCGCACCGAAACCATATAACGCGCCCATATAAAGAAAGGGACGACGCACATAACTGTCGGTGCCGCCGACGAGTTTAATCACTTCTATCTCTGTGCGGCGGTTTTCAATATGAAGACGAATGGTATTGCCTATCACCAAAAGTAATGCAGAAACCAGCAGCACCGTCAGACCGAAGACAAACCGGTCGCCGAGCTTGAGGATGGCGGCCAGACGCTCGACCCAGACTAGATCAAGTTGCGCCTGTTGTACCTTGGGCAGCTCGGAAAGTTTTTGTCTTAATGCTTCCAGGGTCGGCTTGTCGACCTCCTTCGGCGTCACCAGCACCACGCCCGGCAGCGGGTTTTCCGGCAGTTCGCGCAGGGCTTCGCCCAGACCGGACTGCTGTTGGAACTCTTCCAGCGCCTGATCGCGGCCGACATATTCAGCATCAGCCACACCGGGCATGCCTTTGATCTGCTCGCGCAACGACTCGCCTTGATCCGGCGTGGCGTCCAGTTGCAGGTACAGCGAAATCTGCGCCGCCCGCTGCCACGAGCCGCCGAGTCGCTCGACGTTGTTGATCAGCAGCGACAGGCCCATCGGCAGGCTCAGCGCCACGGCCATCACCATGCAGGTGAAGAAGCTGCCGATCGGCTGCTTGCCGAGGCGGCGCAGACTGTCGAGCAGACTGGCGCGATGGCTTTCGATCCACGACCGCAACAGCGTGGAAAAGTCCGGGCCGTCGTCATCGTCGTGTTTTTTCTTCTTCGGTGGTTGCGGGTCGGCGGCTTTCGGGGCCACGCGCTCGGAAACCTTCGGACTGCGTGTCGCACTCATACGCCAGCCTCCCCGTCGCCGATCAATCGGCCGCGTTGCAGGGTCAGCATGCGGTGACGCATGCGCGCAATCAGCGCCAGGTCGTGACTGGCGATCAGTACGCTGGTGCCCAACCGATTGATGTCTTCGAACACGCCCATGATCTCGGCCGCCAGACGCGGGTCGAGGTTACCGGTGGGTTCGTCCGCCAACAGCAGGGCCGGGCGGTGAACGATGGCGCGGGCGATGCCGACGCGCTGTTGCTGACCGGTGGACAGGTCGCCCGGGTACAGATCGGTTTTATCCGACAGCGCCACGCGCTCCAGCGCCGAATCGACGCGCTTGGCGATCTCGGCCTTGGACAAGCCGAGAATCTGCAGCGGCAGTGCGACGTTGTTGAACACCGTGCGATCGAACAGCAACTGGTGGTTCTGGAACACCACGCCGATCTGCCGGCGCAGAAATGGAATCTGCGCGTTGCTGATGGTGCTCAGGTCTTGCCCGGCGAGCAGCAGCTTGCCGCTGGTCGGACGTTCCATCGCCAGCAACAGGCGCAACAGTGTGGATTTGCCGGCACCGGAGTGACCGGTGACAAACAGAAACTCGCCACGACGGACTCGAAAGCTCAGCTCATGCAAGCCGACGTGACCGTTCGGGTAGCGTTTACCGACCTGTTCGAAACGAATCATGAACGCTCCCGCTCGGCAAACAATGCCTGGACAAAGGGTTCGGCTTCAAAGGTACGCAGATCGTCGATGCCTTCACCGACGCCAATGTAGCGGATCGGCAGGCCAAACTGCTTGGCCAGGGCGAAAATCACCCCACCCTTGGCGGTACCGTCCAGCTTGGTCAGCGCCAGGCCAGTCAGTTCGACGGTCTGGTTGAATTGTTTGGCCTGGTTGATGGCGTTCTGCCCGGTGCCGGCGTCGAGCACCAGCAGCACTTCATGCGGCGCGTCGGCGTCGAGCTTGCCGATCACCCGGCGAACTTTCTTCAGTTCTTCCATCAGGTTGTCTTTGGTGTGCAAACGACCGGCGGTGTCGGCGATCAGTACGTCGATGCCACGCGCCTTGGCGGCCTGCACGGCGTCGAAGATCACCGAAGCCGAGTCGGCACCCGTGTGCTGGGCGATAACCGGAATCTTGTTGCGTTCACCCCAGACCTGCAACTGCTCAACGGCAGCGGCGCGGAACGTGTCACCGGCGGCGAGCATGACTTTCTTGCCTTCCAGTTGCAGCTTCTTCGCCAGTTTGCCGATGGTGGTGGTCTTGCCGGCGCCGTTGACGCCAACCACCAGAATCACGAATGGCTTGTTCTGCGAGGCGATTTTCAGCGGTTGTTCAACCGGCTTGAGCATCGCGGCCAGTTCGGCCTGCAACGACTTGTACAGCGCATCGGCGTCGGCCAGTTCTTTGCGGGCGACCTTCTGGGTCAGGCGCTGGATGATCTGCGTGGTGGCTTCGACACCGACGTCGGCGGTCAGCAGACGGGTTTCGAGGTCATCGAGCAAATCGTCATCGATGGTTTTGCGGCCGAGGAACAGGCTGGCCATGCCCTCGCCGATGCTGGCGCTGGTCTTGGACAAGCCTTGTTTGAGGCGGGCGAAGAAACCGGCCTTGGTTTCTTCGGTGCGCGGGGCTTCGACTGGAGCCTCGGCCACCACTTCAACCGGCACGGCTGGCGCAACGACGACCGGTGCAGGTGCAGGTGCAGGTGCAGGTGCAGGTGCAGGTGCAGGTGCAGGTGCAGGTGCAG
>NZ_NQYG01000060.1:0-34088 GCF_002878485.1 Pseudomonas sp. AD21 | reverse complement strand
CGACCTTCGGGTTATGAGCCCGACGAGCTACCAGACTGCTCCACCCCGCGACAAAGCTGGGGCGGAAGTATACGACCGATCCCTTATAGGGTCAATGTAACCTTCCACCTGCAAGAAAGCCCGCAACAGCGGGCTCTCCTGACTAATTGGTACCGAGAAGGGGACTCGAACCCCTACACCCTATGGGCACAACCACCTCAAGGTTGCGTGTCTACCAATTCCACCACCTCGGCAAAACTACGTTTGAAACCCTTCTTACTTCTGCTCTTGAGCTGGAGGTACGTCAGTCGCTGGAGTAGCCGACTTTTGCTCTTGAAGCACCGGGACATCATCAGAAGCCGGTTGTTGCTTAGGTACTTCCAACACTGCTGGATTTGGCAGACCTGCTTGAGTCAGCTGATGAGCCTTCTCTTTAGCAAAGTAACCTAACCCCAAGCTGGTTATGAAGAAACCGGCGGCAAGTATAGCAGTAAACTTACTAAGAAAGGTAGAGGAACCTTGGCTTCCGAACACAGTATTTGAAGCACCTGCTCCGAAAGACGCGCCAGCGTCCGCACCCTTACCCTGCTGCAGCAAAACCAGAGCAACTACGCCCAATGCACCCAGCAGATGAAAAACGACTACGACTGTTTCCAGCATTTTTTCAGTTTCCCGCGGCGCGACAAATCGCACCGAACTCATCTGCATTCAGGGAAGCTCCACCAATGAGCCCCCCATCGATATCCGGCATGCCGAACAGTTCGACCGCATTGGCCGCCTTCACGCTGCCGCCGTATAGAAGCCGCACACCTCGTGCGACTTCAGAATTCTCTGCCGCCAACTGCTCGCGAATGGCCTTATGCACATCCTGAGCCTGTTGCGGCGTTGCAGTCAGTCCGGTACCAATGGCCCAGACAGGCTCGTAAGCAATGACTGCCTTGGCAAAGGCACCAACACCCAGCTCCTCAATGATGCTGCCCAGCTGACGCCCGACAACCTCAAGAGTTTTTCCGGCTTCACGCTGCTCGAGAGTCTCCCCTACACACAACACCGGAATCAAGCCACATGCCTGTGCCGCTGCGAACTTGCGATTCAGCATTCCGTCTCGCTCGCCCATTATCTGGCGGCGTTCGGAGTGCCCGACAAGCACCAGGGAACAACCTGCATCCACCAACTGACTCGGCGCAATTTCACCGGTCAATGCACCTTGCATGGATTCCACCGCAGAATTCTGCGCACCGACCGAAATCGACTTTCCTTTCAAGCCATCAATCACTTGATTGATATGCAAGCAAGGCGGGAATACCGCGACATCAACACCGCTTGGCAAGGCCAGATGACGAAGGCCGTTGATCAGCTCAGCGACGCTGGCGCGGGTACCGTGCATCTTCCAGTTACCAGCTACCATAGGGCGACGCATGCTGTACCTCGTCGGTCAAAGTGGGCGCAGATGTTACCCAACACAATCATGGCTGGCAAGCCGAATCAGGCAGAAACTTCAGTTACCAGTTTTGCCAGTTCTTCGGCGTAGGTGCGAACCTGAGTTTCATCCTCGCCTTCGACCATCACACGCACCAACGGCTCTGTGCCGGACTTGCGCAAAAGTACCCGACCACGACCGGCCATTGCCTGGGTTACACGCGCACTGGCTTCCTTGACAGCCGGATGCTCGAGTGGACTTTCACCCCCACTGAAACGCACGTTGATCAGCACCTGTGGGCACTTGCGAAGTGCCTGACGGGATTGCGCCAGCCCCTCATTGCGGGCTTTCAGCGCCATGAGCACCTGCAGCGCTGCAATGATCGCATCCCCCGTAGTGGTGTGATTGAAGCAGACGATGTGTCCCGAGTTCTCACCACCCACCATCCAGTTACGTTCCAGCAACTCTGCGATCACATAGCGGTCGCCGACGTTGGCACGAATGAATGGAATCGAGAGATCAGCCAGTGCCAGCTCCAACCCCAGGTTACTCATCAGCGTGCCGACGACACCACCCTGCAATTTCCCGCGCTCGTGAAGATCGCGCGCGATGATGAACAGCAACTCGTCACCATCGACGACTGCACCAGTGTGATCGACCATCAACACTCGATCACCATCACCATCGAAAGCGATACCCAGGTCTGCATGCTCAGCCAACACAGCAGCCTGCAGTTGACCCATATGGGTCGAACCACAGTTGTCATTGATGTTCAGGCCATTGGGCTGGGCCGATAAAACGACCACGTCAGCACCCAATTCGCGAAAGACACTCGGAGCCACCTTGTAGGTCGCCCCATGCGCGCAGTCGATAACGATCTTCAGGCCAGAGAAGCTGGTGCCGGTTGGCACACTGCTTTTGCAGAATTCGATGTAGCGACCGGAGGCGTCGTTGATGCGCGAAACCTTACCGATCTTGCTCGACTCAACCACGGTCATCGGAGCATCGAGCAATTCTTCGATCATCAGCTCCAGCTCATCAGGCAACTTGGTGCCTTTACCGGAGAAAAATTTGATGCCGTTATCGTCATGCGGGTTGTGCGAAGCGCTGATCACGATCCCGGCTTCAGCCTGGAATGTACGCGACAGATAGGCAATGGCCGGCGTCGGCATCGGGCCGAGCAGCATGACATCGGCCCCCGCCGACGTCAGGCCTGCCTCAAGTGCGGACTCAAACATGTAGCCAGAGATTCGAGTGTCCTTGCCGACCAGCACCTTGCAGGCGCCCATCTTGCGGAAGGCCATGCCCGCCGCCCAGCCGAGCTTGAGCATGAAGTCCGGGGTAATCGGGTATTCACCGACACGACCACGAATGCCGTCAGTACCAAAGTATTTCTTGCTCATAAGTGCTCCATCATTCTTATTCGGCTGATTCCACGGCCGCGAGCATGCGCACCACGTCTACCGTTTCCGCCACATCATGGACGCGCAATATACGCGCTCCTTTCACTGATGCCAGCGCCGCCAACGCGAGACCGCCATACAGACGCTCGCCCACGGGGCGATTCAGCGCCTGGCCGATCATGCTTTTACGTGAAACGCCAACCAATAGCGGACGACCCAGCGCATGCAGAGCCTCCATATGTTTGAACAAGCTTAAATTGTGCTGCAGCGTTTTGGCGAAGCCAAAACCGGGATCAAGAATGATCCGCTCGGCAGGAATGCCCGCTTGTGCGCATTGCGTCATGCGCTCAGCGAGAAACTCGCCCACTTCCCGAGTTACATCCTGATAGTGCGGATTGTCCTGCATATCACCCGGCTCGCCGAGCATATGCATCAGACAGACCGGCAGGCCAGTCGCCGCAGCGGCATCCAGCGCGCCATCACGGCGCAGCGAACGCACATCGTTGATCAAGCCGGCACCAAGGCGTGCAGTTTCGCGCATCACCGCCGGTGTCGACGTGTCGACCGAGATGACCACATCCAGTTCGCGATTGATCAGCTCAACGATCGGCGCCACGCGCTCCAGCTCCTCCAGCGGCGAAACCGCACGAGCGCCAGGCCGAGTCGACTCGCCACCGACATCGATCAGTGTCGCGCCGGCGGCCACCATGGCTTCAGCATGACGCAAGGCCACGTCCAACTGGCTGTAGCGGCCGCCGTCGGAGAAAGAGTCAGGAGTAACATTGAGAATGCCCATGACATGCGTCCGGGCCAAATCAAGAACCCGGTTGCCGCAAGGCAACCGGGTCAGGGACTGTACAGAAGTCATTTCAAACCTTAAACGTCAGCAGCCGGACCGCCAATCGGCGTTTCAGGACGCTCATCCTGGACCACTGGAGGCGGCGTACCGGTGCCGGTACCACCCGACCAGTCGCGCGGTTCGCGAGGCGTGCGACCCGCCATGATGTCGTCGATTTGCTCGGCATCGATCGTTTCATACTTCATCAGCGCATCCGCCATGGCGTCCAGCTTGTCACGGTTGTCCGTGAGAATCTGTTTCGCGCTGCCGTAGCACTGGTCAATGATACTGCGCACTTCGGAGTCGATCAGCTTGGCCGTCTCACCGGAGAAGCTTGCATTCTGACCACCACCGCCGCGACCGAGGAACACTTCGCCCTCTTCTTCGGCGTACATCAACGGACCGAGTTTTTCCGACAGCCCCCACTTGGTCACCATGTTCCGTGCAATCTGGCTGGCACGCATGATGTCGTTCGAAGCACCGGTGGTGACACCGTCGAAGCCAAGGGTCATTTCTTCAGCGATACGACCGCCGTACAGCGAGCAGATCTGACTGATCAGCGCACGCTTGGAGAGGCTGTAGCGATCTTCTTCCGGCAGGAACATGGTCACACCCAGCGCACGACCGCGGGGAATGATCGAGACCTTGTACACCGGATCATGCTCAGGCACTACGCGACCAACGATGGCGTGGCCAGCTTCGTGATAAGCGGTGTTCTGCTTTTCTTTCTCGGACATGACCATGGATTTGCGCTCGGCACCCATCATGATCTTGTCTTTGGCCAGTTCGAATTCCTTCATTTCGACGATACGCTTGCCGCTGCGTGCAGCGAACAGCGACGCTTCGTTGACCAGGTTGGCCAGGTCGGCACCGGAGAAGCCCGGAGTACCGCGTGCGATGACTGCCGGAGCAACGTCGTCGCCCATTGGCACTTTGCGCATGTGAACCTTGAGGATCTGCTCGCGACCACGGATGTCCGGCAAGCCAACCACCACCTGACGGTCGAAACGGCCCGGACGCAGCAGCGCAGGGTCGAGTACGTCAGGACGGTTGGTAGCAGCAATCACGATGATGCCGTCATTCATTTCGAAGCCGTCCATCTCTACCAGCAACTGGTTGAGAGTCTGCTCGCGCTCGTCGTGACCGCCACCCATGCCGGCGCCACGATGGCGACCGACGGCGTCGATTTCGTCGATGAAGATGATGCATGGAGCGTGTTTCTTGGCTTGCTCGAACATGTCGCGAACACGGCTCGCGCCGACACCCACGAACATTTCGACAAAGTCGGAACCGGAAATGGTGAAGAACGGCACCTTCGCTTCGCCGGCAATCGCCTTGGCCAGCAAGGTTTTACCGGTACCCGGAGGACCGACCATCAGCACGCCGCGAGGAATACGACCACCCAGACGCTGGAACTTGCCCGGATCACGCAGGAACTCAACCAACTCGCCGACTTCTTCCTTGGCTTCGTCGCAACCGGCAACGTCAGCCAATGTGGTTTTCACCTGATCTTCGGACAGCAGGCGTGCCTTGCTCTTGCCGAAGCTCATCGGTCCGCCCTTGCCGCCCGCACCGCCCTGCATCTGGCGCATGAAGAACATGAACACCGCGATGATCACCAGGATCGGGAAGCTGGCCACCAGGAGCTGGGTCCAGATGCTTTGCTGTTCAGGCTGCTTGCCTTCGACCACAACGTGGTTGTCGACCAGATCGCCGATCAGACCGTTGTCCTGGATCGCCGGACGAATGGTCTTGAAGCTGTCGCCGTCGTTGCGTTTGCCGGTAATCACATAGCCGTCAACGGCTACGCGCTCGACCTTGCCATCCTTGACCTGCTGGATGAAGTCGGAATAGTTGAGGGTCTGCGGCTCGTTAGGGCTGGAGAAGTTGTTCATCACCGTCACCAGGACTGCCGCGATGATCAACCACAGGATCAGATTCTTTGCCATATCGTTCAATTAACTACCCTCTGAAGCAAGCTCCGCTACTGGCGCGCGCTTCGCATGATATTCACCGGCCTAACTTACTACATTACCTACAGCTCTGGCAGGCGCCGTCTGTAACCCTTTGTGAAACACTTTCTACACAATATTCGCTTATGCACGCGGGGCGAAATACGAAAAACCTATCACCCCGCCAAAAAACCTCGTTTTACTCACTACGCCCGCGGTAACCCCAAGCCAGCATGTATTGCTCGCGGGAACTGCCACGGGACGAATCCGGCTTGATCATCTGGATCTTGTCGAATTTTTTGCGAGCGTCCTTCAGGTAAACATCGAACCCTTCGCCCTGAAAAATCTTGATCACGAAATTACCGCCCGGCTTGAGTATCCGCTCAGCCAGATCAAGCGCCAGCTCGCAAAGGAACATGGCTTTTGGCATGTCCACTTCAGGCGTACCACTCATATTGGGGGCCATATCGGAAATCACAAGGTCCACCTGCGAATTACCCACGGCTTCAAGGATCCGCGCGAGCACTTCGTCCTCGGTGAAATCACCCTGGATGAAGTTCACGTCAGGAATGCTGTCCATTTCCAGGATGTCCGAAGCGATCAGGCGCCCCTGACCACCGATCAGCCGGCTAGTGACCTGCGACCAGCCACCAGGCGCAGCACCCAGGTCGACAACGCTCATGCCCGGACGGATCAGCTTGTATTTCTCCTGGATTTCCAGAAGCTTGTAACTTGCACGCGAGCGGTAGCCATCCTTCTGCGCCTGCTTCACATAGGGATCGTTGACATGTCGTTTCAGCCAACCAAGGCTTGTCTTGGAACGCGCCATTGGGCACCTCGATGATAAGGGTCGTGATTAATTGGGCGGATCCACGAACCCTCGGGTAAAATGGCCGCCATTTTACAGAATCCAGACGAAAGGGTCAGATTATGCCGCTCACTCCAGAGCAGAAGAAACAGTACAAATCCATTGGCCACCACCTGAAACCAGTCTTGACTGTGGCTGACAACGGTTTGACTGAAGGTGTGCTAGCCGAACTCGAACGCGCATTGGCGGATCACGAGCTGATCAAGATCAAGCTCAACATCCTCGATCGCGAGTCGCGCCTGGCGCACATTGCAGAACTGTGCAAGGTCGGCAAAGCGGACCTGGTTCAGGTCATCGGCAAGATGGCACTGGTTTACCGCAAGAACTTCAGCGCCAACAAGCAGCTGTCGAACGTTCATCGCTTCAAGTGATGACAAGGGTCAAGGGTGTGCTTCGCGCACCCTGCCACTCCATCCCGGCACCGGTTGCAGCACCAGCACCAGACCGGAAAAGCCCAATACCAGAAAACTGAACTCCTGCCAGCGCTGCGCATCCGGCCAGCCGACACGAACGGCGACAAACATCGCACACGCATACAACGCCATCAGTAATACTTGCCCGCGAAAATCCCGCCATAGACTGGCAAGGCCCTCGGCCTGTACCAGCACCAAAGCCTGAAAAATCACGCATGCGGCGGCGAAACTCACCACCGGCACCGCAAAAGCATCGGCAATCTCATCGATCAGCAACGGCGCCAGGCCAATCTTGCCCAACACCGCTCGCAAACCGAGATGAACCAACCAGAAGCCGCCGACCCACAACATCTGGGCCAGCTGCCAAAGCATGGCGCCCGCACGTAGCGGGCGCCCTCCTTCAGATGTGACGGACTTCGACAATCTCGTACTCGATAACGCCGCTTGGCGTTTTCACGGCGACTACATCGCCCTCTTCCTTGCCGATCAAGGCGCGAGCCAGAGGCGAGCCGACCGAAATCTTGCCGAGTTTGAAGTCAGCCTCATCCTCACCCACGATGTGGTAAGTCACGGACTCATCAGTCTCGACGTTGGCGATTTCGACGGTTGTACCGAAGATCACCTTGCCGGTATGAGGAATAGTCGTGACGTCGATGATGACCTGATTCTGAATCCGGCCTTCGATATCACGAATCCGCGCCTCGACCATGCCCTGCTGTTCGCGGGCGGCATGGTATTCGGCGTTTTCCTTCAGGTCACCCAACTCGCGAGCCGTACCGATGTCCTGGCTGAGCTTCGGACGAACGACCTTGGTCAGATGAGCGTGTTCTTCTTCCAGGGCTTTCGCGCCCTGGACGGTCATTGGGTATTTGATCATGCCTTCAATCCTGCGTGTAGATCCTGCAAGCGGCGCACGGTCTTCTCGGGACCGAACTTCAGCGCTTCACAGATAGCCTCGCCCGCCGCAATGGTGGTAGTGCAGTAAATCTTGTGCTGCAGGGCATTGCGACGGATGGAGTAGGAATCAGCGATCGACTGACGACCTTCGGTGGTGTTGATGATCAGGGTGACTTCGTCATTCTTGATCATGTCGACCACGTGCGGACGACCCTCGGTCACCTTGTTCACGCGGCGCACTTTCAGGCCTGCGGCTTCGATCAGCTTGGCAGTACCGGCAGTGGCGACCACTTCGAAGCCCAAGTTGATCAGATCACGGGCCACGCCTGCAACCAGTGGTTTGTCGTCGTCACGCACGCTGATGAACGCGGTACCGCCGGTCGGCAGCACTTCGCTCGCGCCCATCTGGGCTTTGGCGAATGCTTCACCGAAGGTGTCGCCGACGCCCATCACTTCACCGGTCGACTTCATCTCTGGGCCGAGGATCGGGTCAACGCCAGGGAATTTGGCGAACGGGAACACCGCCTCTTTCACACTGTAGAAGTTCGGGATGATTTCCTTGGTGAAGCCGATTTCCTTCAGGGTCTTACCGGCCATGACGCGAGCGGCGATCATTGCCAGGGAGACACCGATGCACTTGGACACAAACGGTACGGTACGCGAAGCACGCGGGTTGACTTCGATGACATAGATGTCTTCGCCCTGCAGCGCCAGCTGTACGTTCATCAGGCCGATAACGCCCAGTTCCAGGGCCATTTTCTTGACCTGTTCACGCATTTCGTCCTGGATGTGCGCCGGCAGCGAGTACGGCGGCAGCGAGCACGCGGAGTCACCGGAGTGAACGCCCGCCTGTTCGATGTGCTGCATGATTGCGCCGATCACCACGTCTTTGCCGTCGCAGACCGCATCCACGTCCATCTCGATGGCGCAGTTGAGGAAGTGATCGAGCAGCACCGGGCTGTCGTTGGAGACTTGCACCGCATCACGCAGATAGCGCTTGAGCTCGTCTTCCTTGTAAACGATTTCCATCGCGCGGCCGCCCAATACGTAGGACGGGCGCACCACCAGCGGATAACCGATTTTTGCGGCAGCACGAACAGCTTCGTCTTCGCTGCGCACGGTGGCGTTTGGCGGCTGACGCAGGTTCAGGCGCTCAACCATTTGCTGGAAGCGCTCACGGTCTTCGGCGCGATCGATAGCGTCAGGGCTGGTGCCGATGATTGGCACGCCAGCAGCTTCAAGGGCACGAGCCAGTTTCAGCGGAGTCTGGCCGCCGTACTGGACGATAACGCCTTTCGGCTTCTCGACACGGCAGATTTCCAGCACGTCTTCCAGAGTCACCGGCTCGAAGTACAGACGGTCGGAAGTGTCGTAGTCAGTGGAAACGGTTTCCGGGTTGCAGTTGACCATGATGGTCTCGTAGCCGTCTTCGCGCAGTGCGAGGGCTGCGTGCACACAGCAGTAGTCGAACTCGATGCCCTGGCCGATACGGTTCGGACCGCCACCCAGAATCATGATCTTGTCGCGACCGGACGGCGCTGCCTCGCACTCTTCCTCGTAAGTCGAGTAGAGGTAAGCGGTGTCGGTGGCGAACTCGGCGGCGCAGGTGTCAACGCGCTTGTAGACCGGGAACACTTCCAGCTTGTGACGGTGCGTGCGCAGGTTCTTCTCGGTCACACCCAGCAGCTTGGCCAGACGCTGATCGGAGAAGCCTTTGCGCTTGAGTTTGTACATCAGGTCGCGGTCGATAGCGGACAGACCGAGGGTCTTGACCTTCTCTTCATCCTTGATCAGATCTTCGATCTGTACCAGGAACCACGGGTCGATCATGTTCATGCCGAAGATTTCTTCGACGGTCATGCCGGCGCGGAACGCGTCCGCCACGTACCAGATACGCTCGGCGCCCGGCACGGTCAGTTCACGCTTGAGCACGCTCATGCTTTCCGGGTTGCTCAGATCGAGCTTCTCGTCCAGACCGCAAACGCCGACTTCCAGACCGCGCAGCGCTTTCTGCAGGGATTCCTGGAAGGTACGGCCGATGGCCATGACTTCACCCACCGACTTCATTTGGGTAGTCAGGCGTGCGTCAGCCTTGGCGAACTTCTCGAAGGCGAAGCGTGGCAGCTTGGTCACGACGTAGTCGATCGACGGCTCGAAGGACGCCGGGGTCTTGCCGCCGGTGATGTCGTTCGACAGTTCGTCGAGGGTGTAGCCCACAGCCAGTTTGGCAGCGACTTTGGCGATCGGGAAACCGGTGGCTTTCGAGGCCAGCGCCGAGGAGCGCGACACACGCGGGTTCATCTCGATCACGACCATACGGCCAGTGTCCGGGCAGATACCGAATTGAACGTTGGAACCGCCGGTCTCGACGCCGATCTCGCGCAGTACCGCCAGGGAGGCGTTACGCAGGATCTGGTATTCCTTGTCGGTCAGGGTCTGAGCCGGAGCCACGGTGATCGAGTCACCGGTGTGCACGCCCATCGGGTCGAAGTTTTCAATCGAGCAGACGATGATGCAGTTGTCCTTTTTATCGCGGACAACTTCCATTTCATATTCTTTCCAGCCGATCAGCGATTCGTCGATCAGCAGCTCTTTGGTCGGCGACAGATCCAGACCACGGGCGCAGATTTCTTCGAACTCTTCACGGTTGTACGCGATACCGCCACCGGTGCCGCCCATGGTGAAGGACGGACGAATGATGCACGGGAAGCCCAGGGTTTCGAGAACCGCGTTGGCTTCTTCCATGCTGTGGGCGATACCGGAACGCGGGCACGCCAGGCCGATGGACTTCATCGCCTTGTCGAAACGCGAGCGGTCTTCAGCCTTGTCGATGGTGTCGGCATTGGCGCCGATCATTTCCACGCCGAACTTTTCCAGAACGCCTTCGCGCTCCAGGTCCAGGGCGCAGTTCAGAGCGGTCTGGCCGCCCATGGTTGGCAGCACCGCATCCGGACGCTCTTTCTCGATGATCTTGGCCACGGTCTGCCACTTGATCGGCTCGATGTACGTGGCGTCAGCCATGTCCGGGTCGGTCATGATGGTGGCCGGGTTGGAGTTCACCAGGATGACGCGGTAACCCTCTTCGCGCAGGGCTTTGCAGGCCTGGGCGCCGGAGTAGTCGAATTCGCAGGCCTGGCCGATAACGATCGGGCCAGCGCCGAGAATCAGGATGCTTTTAATGTCTGTACGTTTTGGCATGGGTTTGTCACTCAAATCTGCAGGTCAGTTGGCAAGCCGTCTTGATCGATTTCTGAAGTCCCGAAGGGGCCGCCGGTGCCGGGGCCGCCCTCGAGGGGCTTCTCTCTACAGTCTCAAGGCGAACGCTTAGCGTCGCTTGGCCATCTCGTTGATGAAGCGGTCGAACAGTGGCGCGACATCGTTCGGGCCCGGGCTCGCCTCAGGGTGACCCTGGAAGCTGAACGCGCTCTTGTCGGTGCGCTCGATGCCTTGCAGGGTGCCGTCGAACAGCGATTTGTGGATCGCACGCACGTTGGCCGGCAGGGTCGCTTCGTCAACCGCGAAACCGTGGTTCTGGCTGGTGATCATCACGACGCCAGTGTCCAGATCCTGCACCGGGTGGTTGGCACCGTGGTGGCCATGGCCCATTTTCAGGGTCTTGGCGCCGGAGGCCAGAGCCAGCAGCTGGTGACCGAGGCAGATGCCGAACACCGGAATTTCGGTCTCCAGCACTTCCTTGATCGCCTTGATTGCGTAGTCGCATGGCTCCGGATCACCAGGGCCGTTGGACAGGAACACGCCGTCCGGCTTGAGTGCCAGCACGTCGGCAGCCGGGGTTTGCGCCGGCACCACGGTCACGCGGCAGCCGCGCTCGACCAGCATGCGCAGGATGTTCAGCTTGACGCCGTAGTCGTAGGCAACCACGTGATATGGCAGCTCGGACGCTTCGATGGTCGCGTGGCTGTCGGTCTTCAAATCCCAGACAGTGGAGCGCCATTCGTACTTTTCCTTGGTGCTGACGACTTTCGCCAGATCCATGCCCTTCAGGCCAGGGAAGCCTTGCGCGGCGGCAATTGCCGCTTCTTCGGAAATGTTGTCGCCGGCCATGATGCAGCCGTTCTGTGCGCCTTTTTCACGCAGGATGCGGGTCAGGCGACGGGTGTCGATACCGGCGATTGCCACAACGTTGTTGGCTTTCAGGTAGTCGGACAGGGACATCGTGTTACGCCAGTTGCTCGCTACCAGCGGCAGGTCACGGATAACCAGGCCAGCGGACCATACGCGGTCGGACTCGGCATCTTCCGGCGTGGTGCCGGTGTTGCCGATGTGCGGGTAAGTCAGGGTAACGATCTGTTGGGCGTAGGAAGGATCGGTAAGGATTTCCTGATAGCCGGTCATTGCGGTGTTGAACACCACCTCACCAACGGTCTGACCGTCGGCTCCAATGGCTTCGCCGCGAAAAATGCTGCCATCAGCAAGGGCGAGTATGGCTGGCTTAGTCAAGAAGACCTCCCGTAAATAACGCATGAAAGGGCAATCGCAGGTTGTAAAAAAGCGGAGTGACGTATGGACACGTCACCCCGCTTCTTCACTGAATTATTCTGCGCGCTTTTAGTGGACACACTAAAGCTGTAGCTTACAGAAAAAGGCTTTTTTGGTCCACCGCTAAAGAGCCTAAAAGGCCGGAGAATGCGACAGGGCGTCACGCGGTGCAGAAAAACCAGCGCAAACCGGGCGTTTGCGCTGGGTAAAGCAGTCAATTAATGCAGATCAAGCACGTCCTGCATGTCATACAGACCCGGCTCGCGAGCATCCAGCCACAACGCCGCACGCACCGCGCCTTTGGCAAAAGTCATGCGACTGGAAGCCTTGTGCGTGATCTCCAGGCGCTCGCCCTCACAGGCGAACAGCACGGTGTGATCGCCGACCACATCACCACCGCGAACGGTGGCGAAACCGATGGTTTCCCGTTCGCGCGCACCGGTGTGGCCTTCACGGCCATAGACCGCAACCTTCTGCAGATCACGATCCAGCGCCTCGGCGATCACTTCACCCATGCGCAGCGCCGTGCCCGAAGGCGCGTCAATCTTGTGCCGGTGATGCGCTTCGATGATTTCGATGTCGGCATCATCGCCCAGCACCCGGGCGGTCATTTCGAGCAGCTTCAGCGACAGGTTGACCCCGACACTGAAGTTGGCCGCGAAGACGATCGGAATATCCTTGCCCGCCTCAGCCAGCAGTTGCTTCTGCGCAGCGTCGAGCCCAGTGGTGCCGATGACCATGGCCTTGCCGGCCTTGCGACAGAACGCGAGGTTTTTCAGCATCACTTCCGGCAAGGTGAAATCGATCAGCACATCGAACTCTTCAGCCACCGACTCAAGATTGCCGGACAACGGCACACCGATGCGACCCAGCGAAGCCAGCTCACCGGCATCCACCCCGATCAGCGTACTGCCGGGACGAACGATCGCCGCGGTCAGGCCGGTCAGCGGAGCGCGCTGCTGCACGGCCTCGACCAGGATCTTGCCCATGCGCCCGGCGGCGCCCATCACAGCTATACGTCGCATTCCGACTCCTTACAGATCGCCGAAGAAGCGCTTCACACCATCGAACCAACCGGTGGTTTTCGGCGAGTGGCTGTTGTCGTCCGCCAGCGAGCTGCGGAACTCTTCGAGCAGTTCGCGCTGACGACGATTCAGATTGACTGGCGTCTCCACCGCTACGCGGCACATCAGATCGCCCGCACCACCGCCACGCACTGGTGCCACGCCCTTGCCGCGCACACGGAACTGCTTGCCGGTCTGGGTGCCTTCGGGGATTTTCAGTTTGACGCGACCGTCGAGCGTCGGGATTTCCAGCTCGCCACCGAGCGCCGCATCAACGAAGCTGATCGGTACTTCGCAGAACAGATGCTTGCCATCGCGCTGGAAGATGTCGTGCTCGCGCACGTTGATCACAACGTACAGGTCGCCAGTCGGGCCACCTTGAGTACCCGCCTCGCCTTCGCCAGACAGACGAATGCGGTCGCCGGTATCGACGCCAGCCGGCACTTTGACCGACAGCGTTTTGTACTCTTCGACACGACCGTCGCCGTGGCAGGAATCGCACGGATCGGAAATGATCTTGCCCTGGCCATGGCAACGCGGGCAGGTCTGCTGCACCGAGAAGAAGCCTTGCTGCATGCGCACCTGACCGATGCCGCCGCAGGTCGGGCAGGTCGATGGCGACGAGCCTTTCTTCGCGCCGGAACCATCGCATGGCTTGCAATTGACCAGTGTCGGAACGCGGATATTCACGGTAGTGCCGCGCACCGCTTCTTCCAGATTCAGCTCCAGGGTGTAGCGCAGATCGCTGCCACGCTGGGCGCCACCACGGGAACCGCCGCGACCGCCACCGAAGAAGTCACTGAAGACATCGCCAAAGATGTCCGAGAAATTCTGCCCGCCGAAACCGGCGCCACCGCCGCCCATGCTCGGGTCGACACCGGCATGACCGTACTGATCGTACGCCGCGCGCTTGCTCGAATCGGACAATACTTCGTAGGCCTCGTTGGCCTCTTTGAACAGTTCTTCCGACGCTTTGTCATCGGGATTACGGTCCGGGTGATGCTTCATCGCCAGACGACGATAGGCCTTCTTCAGGTCTGCATCGCTTGAACCACGCTCTACACCCAATACTTCGTAATAGTCACGCTTTGCCATAAGTCTTTTGCACTCTTGAGGACGTTCGGCAAACCCCTCCTGAGGATGGCCAAACTCGTTGAGCCCCAATACAGGCCCGGACCCAACTCACGTCAATTCAACGATCCTGGTCTTTGTTTCTTTTGGTACTTGCGGCGCGAAAAGCAGGAGCATTCCCGGCCATACCAGCAGCAGGCAAACCTTGTCGCATGCTGTAAAAATTCGTGTATTCCAGATACGCCAACGCGGGAGCAAGCTCCCGCGCGGCGACATCCTACCAGTCACCGCCTAAAGGCAGTCAACCGGCCGACCAACAACTTACTTGTGGTCTTTGACTTCTTCAAACTCAGCGTCAACCACGTCGTCAGCCTTTTCAGCCTTCTCATCGTGCGGCGCTGCGCCTTCAGCAGGCTGAGCCTGTTCGGCGTACATCTTCTGGGCAACCGGAGCCGAGACTTTCGACAGCTCTTCGATCTTCGCTTCGATGGCAGCCTTGTCGTCGCCTTTCACAGCGGCTTCCAGTGCAACCACAGCGGCTTCGATCGCGGTCTTCTCTTCAGCGCTGACCTTGTCGCCCGCTTCGGTAACCATTTTGCGAGTCGAGTGAACCAGTGCATCACCCTTGTTACGGGATTCAGCCAGCTCAGCGAACTTGCGGTCTTCCTCGGCGTTCAGCTCGGCATCGCGAACCATCTTCTGAATTTCTTCATCCGACAGACCGGAGTTGGCCTTGATGGTGATCTTCTGCTCTTTACCGGTCGCCTTGTCTTTCGCGCCAACGTGCAGGATGCCGTTAGCGTCGATGTCGAAGGTCACTTCGATCTGCGGCACGCCACGTGGAGCTGGTGGAATGTCGGCCAGGTCGAACTTGCCCAGGGATTTGTTCTGTGCGGCTTGCTTACGCTCACCTTGCAGAACGTGAATGGTCACAGCGCCCTGGTTATCGTCGGCAGTCGAGAACACTTGCGATTTCTTGGTAGGAATCGTGGTGTTTTTCTCGATCAGCGCGGTCATCACGCCACCCATGGTTTCGATACCCAGGGTCAGCGGGCTGACGTCGAGCAGCAGAACGTCTTTCACGTCACCGGCCAGAACAGCGCCCTGAATCGCAGCACCCATGGCAACCGCTTCGTCCGGGTTCACGTCTTTACGAGCTTCTTTACCGAAGAAATCGGTCACCAGCTTCTGTACCAGCGGCATACGGGTCTGACCGCCGACCAGAATCACGTCGTTGATCGCGCCAACGTCGATACCGGCGTCTTTCATGGCGATACGGCAAGGTTCGATGGTGCGCTGAACCAGGTCTTCAACCAGTGCTTCGAGCTTGGCACGCGAGATCTTCACGTTCAGGTGCTTAGGACCGGTGGCATCTGCAGTGATGTACGGCAGGTTGACGTCGGTCGACTGAGCGGAAGACAGCTCGATCTTGGCTTTCTCAGCGGCTTCTTTCAGGCGCTGCATGGCCAGCGGATCACCCTTGAGGTTCATGCCGCTTTCTTTCTTGAATTCGTCAACGAGGTAGTCGATCAGACGAATGTCGAAGTCTTCACCGCCCAGGAACGTGTCACCGTTGGTGGCCAACACTTCGAACTGGTGCTCGCCGTCAACTTCAGCGATCTCGATCACGGAAACGTCGAAAGTACCGCCACCCAGGTCGTAAACGATCACGGTGTGATCGCCCTTGGCCTTGTCCATACCGTAAGCCAGAGCAGCTGCGGTTGGTTCGTTGATGATACGTTTTACGTCCAGACCGGCGATGCGGCCGGCGTCTTTGGTCGCCTGACGCTGGCTGTCGTTGAAGTAGGCCGGAACGGTGATCACCGCTTCGGTCACAGGCTCGCCGAGGTAGTCTTCGGCGGTCTTCTTCATCTTTTTCAGGATTTCAGCCGAGATTTGTGGCGGCGCCATTTTCTGGCCGTTCACTTCTACCCAGGCGTCGTTGTTGTCAGCCTTGACGATCTTGTAAGGGACCATCTGGATGTCTTTCTGCACAACTTCTTCGTCGAAACGACGACCGATCAGACGCTTTACTGCGTACAGGGTGTTGTGCGGGTTGGTCACTGCCTGACGCTTGGCCGACTGACCTACCAGGATTTCGCCATCGTTGGCGTAAGCGATGATCGACGGCGTGGTGCGCGCGCCTTCAGCGTTTTCAATAACTTTGGCTTTGCCGTTTTCCAGCACGGAGACGCAGGAGTTGGTAGTCCCCAGGTCGATACCGATAATTTTGCCCATGTTCACTCTCCCGAAACTTTGGATTTTTTTGCCGCAGCAGTGGTGGCTAACTGCGGTAATACTTAAACGCTTGACTTCTAAATGGGGGCCTTGCGGCTAATTTCAAGCCTTCTCGTCAATCGAAGGCGAAATTGGCGCCGGCGCCTTGCTGACCACAACCATGGCCGGACGCAACAGGCGACCGTTGAGCTGATAGCCCTTCTGGAACACCTTCAGCACGCTGTTTGGCTCAACATCGGCGCTTTCCTGCATGGCCATCGCCTGATGGTGAACCGCGTTGAACGGCTCGCCATGCGGATCAATCGCTTCAAGCTGATAGCGCTTGAGGGTGTCGTGGAACATTTTCAGGGTCAGCTCGATGCCTTCGCGCATCGGACGGATGCTTTCGTCGTCCGGGTTCGACAAATCGAGGCCGCGCTCCAGGCTGTCGACGATCGGCAACAAGTCACTGGCGAATTTTTCCAGGGCAAACTTGTGCGCCTTTTCGACGTCCTGTTCGGCACGACGGCGGACGTTCTGCAGATCGGCAGCTACGCGCAGAGACTGATCCTGCGCGGCGGCCAATTGCTCTTCGAGCACTTGTACACGGGTCGCCAGGTCGTCACCCGAAGTCTCGGGCGCCTGATTGGCTTCTGGATTTTGCGTATCTACTGTCTGTTCGTCAGCCATAGAATTCTCCTTTCAATTACGTCCGCGAGCTCGACTCGCGCTTCTGCCCCGATATATGGGGCCGCAAAATCAGGCTTCAAGGGCCTGCAATGATTACCCCTACAAAAAAGTGCTGCATTGTCATTCCCGGCCGGACTAAGCATTTGATCGGATCAAGCGAATCGAGCTAAGCGAAGGCATTGTCAGCCAGAAACAAAACACTGTATAAATAACCAGACCTAAAGCCTGGGAGCGGCCTTTATGCTGGTGCACCTGTCCGTACACAACTACGCCATCGTTGAACATCTCGATCTCGAACTCGATCGCGGGATGAGCGTGATCACAGGGGAAACCGGCGCCGGCAAGTCGATCATGCTCGACGCACTGGGCCTGACCCTCGGCGATCGCGCCGACAGCGGCGTGGTCCGCCCGGGCGCCGACAAGGCCGACATTCTCGCGACCTTCGATCTGGTCGACATCCCTGAAGCCCATGCCTGGCTGGCCGAGCGCGACCTCGAAAACGATGGCCCGTGCATCCTGCGCCGGGTCATCACCGCCGAAGGACGTTCGCGCGGCTATATCAACGGCACGCCCTGCCCGCTCGGCGACCTCAAGGCCCTCGGCGAACTGCTGATCGATATCCACAGCCAGCACGAACACCAGTCCCTGCTGAAAACCGATACCCATCGGCGGCTGCTCGATGAATACGCTGGCGCGACCGATCTGGCCCGTCAGGTTCAACTGGCTGCTCAGCGCTGGCGCCAGACCCGCCAGGAACTGGAGCGCCTCTCCAATTCCGGCGACGAACAACGTGCCCGCCATCAACTGCTCAGCTACCAGCTCGAAGAACTGGAAAACCTCGGCCTCGGCGAAAACGAGCTGGAACAGCTGGAGCAGGAACACAAAAACCTGACCAACGCCGAAACCCTGCTCGGCATTTGCCGACAAGTGGTCGAACAATGCAGCGAGAGCGATTCCGGCAACGTGCTGAACGCGCTGACCGCCAGCCTCAATCGCCTGTCGAGCGTGAACAATTCGATTGGTGCACTGGGCGAGGCCAGCAGTCTGCTGACCAGTGCGCAGATCCAGGTCGAAGAAGCCGTCGGCGAGCTCAATCGCTTCCTCGATAACTTCGATGCCGATCCGGCGCGCCTGCAATATCTGGAAGAACGCCTCGACGCGATCTACACCTTGGCACGCAAACACCGGATCCAGCCGACCGAGGTCGGTGAAATGCAGCAGAAGTTGCTGGATGAAATCGAAACGCTCAACGCCAACGACGAATCCATCGAGCGCCTGGGTGAAGAACTGGCCTCGTACGCCCGCCACTATCAAGAGAAGGCGCGAGAGCTGAGCGATTTGCGGCATCAGGCTGCCGGCAGTCTCGCCAGCGCGGTTGAGCAGGAGATTCAGCGACTGGGCATGCCGGGTGGGCGCTTCACCATTGAGCTGCGCGCCAACAGCAGCGATGAATTGCTACCCAATGGCCTGGAACAAGTCGAACTACTGGTCAGCGCCAACCCCGGCCAGCCGTTGAAGGCACTGGCCAAAGTGGCCTCCGGTGGCGAGCTGTCGCGGATCAGCCTGGCGATTCAGGTGATTACCGCACAAACCTCACGGGTGCCAACGCTGGTATTCGACGAAGTGGACGTAGGCATTGGCGGGCCGACTGCGGAAATTGTCGGCCAGTTGCTGCGGCGCCTGGGTGATCGCGGGCAGGTACTGACCGTGACGCACTTGCCGCAGGTGGCCGCGCAGGGTCACCAGCATTTATTCGTGCACAAGGTACGCGGTGAGCAAGCGACTCACACCGCCGTTTCCAAGCTGAGCAAAAACGACCGTATAGAAGAAGTGGCACGGATGCTGGGTGGCATTGACCTGACCAAGGAGTCTCTGGCTCACGCGAAAAAGATGGTCGTCACCGCCAAGGCCTGACCGGAGGTTACAAGCACGACAGAAAGCACGAAGGCGACCCTTGGGTCGCCTTCGTTCGTTTCGCGAACCTGAAATTCGCGCGACATGCTTACTTTTTCTTGCGTACGTACAGCACCAGATTGTGATCTACCAGATCAACACCGTGCTCCTCGGCAATTGCCTTCTGGAGCTTTTCGATTTCCGGGCTGACGAATTCGACGACTTCACCGGTTTCCACGTTGACCATATGGTCGTGGTGGCCACCGTCGGCCAATTCGAATACCGCGTGGCCACCGTCGAAGTTGTGACGGACCACGAGGCCAGCGGCTTCGAACTGGGTCAGAACACGGTAAACCGTGGCCAGACCGACGTCCTCGCCAGCTTCCATCAACGCCTTGTAGACGTCCTCGGCACTCATGTGACGCTGCTCGGTAGAGTCGAGCATTTGCAGGATCTTGACCCGTGGCAGGGTCACTTTGAGGCCGGCTTTGCGTAGTTCGCTATTTTCAACCATGGTCAGCTTTCTCGCGATGCTGCTTCGCAGCTTCTCTTAATGCGGGTATGATCGGCGTTTACGTTGTCCCAGCCAAGATAGTGGAAGTCGCCCACCGATGCAAAACACCAAGCTCTTGCTAACCAGTTTCACCTTTGTGGGACTGCTCGCACTCGCCGGTTGTTCATTCCCCGGGGTTTACAAAATCGACATCCAGCAGGGCAATGTCGTCACGCAGGACATGATAGACCAGTTACGCCCGGGAATGACCCGTCGGCAAGTACGGTTTATCATGGGTAACCCTCTGCTGACCGACACGTTCCATGCCGATCGCTGGGATTATCTGTACAGCCTGCAACCTGGCGGCGGTGAACGCCAACAGGAACGCATGAGTGTTATTTTCAACTCCAACGACCAGCTTGTCAGCCTGTCCGGTGACTTCATGCCGGGCGTAAGCCGTGACGAAGCCATTCTGGGCAAGGACAGTGGCACCAGCGTGACCGCGCCTGCTACCGAGAACGCCGAGAAGCCGAAGCCGGAACAACCAGCCAAACCAGGTTCCTTGCTGGATCAGATCCAGAAGGACGTGGACGGTGTTGAAACCGTTCCGGTTCCGACGCCTGAGCCACTGGACACCTCGCCGCAATAATTTGCGACGCAATAAAAAACCCGGAAATTCCGGGTTTTTTATTGCCTGCGATTTGACCAACTACTGATTTCGCGCTTTGGCCTCGGCAGCCTTGGCCGCCCGCAAGCGTCGCACCTCTTTCGGATCTGCCAGCAATGGCCGGTAGATCTCGATGCGCTCCCCCGCCTGAATCGGGCGAATCTGTGGATCAGCAACCACTTTGCCGAAGATCCCCAGCGGGCACCCACTCAAGTCCAGCTCCGGGAACTCAGCGCCAATTCCGGACTTCAGCGCAGCCTCACGCACTGTCGTACCCTCAGGCACGCTGACAGTGCGCAAAACCTGACGATCTACGGCGGCATGCACCACCTCGATCTCGATCACCGACTCAACCATGCATCTGTTTGGCGCGCTGGCAAAACGCATCCACCAGTGTATTCGCCGCCTGATTGAACAACGGCCCGAGGGTCGCACGCACTATCGGACCGGCGTAATCGAACGACAGGTCGAGACTGATCTTGCAGGCCTTTTCACCCAGCGGCTTGAACACCCAGACGCCGTGCAACTGATTGAACGGACCTTCTTCCAGATTCATTTCAATCGACTGCCCCGGCACCAGCGTATTGCGCGTGACGAAATGCTGGCTAAGCCCCCCCTTGGCCACGCCAACGCTGGCGCGCATGTGCTCAGGCGAGCTTTCCAGCACCTCGGCAGACGAACACCAAGGAAGGAACTCCGGGTAACGCGCCACGTCGTTGACCAGGTCATAAAGAAATTGCGCCGGATATGGCAGCAGCGCTGATCGTTGAATGTGTGTCGTCATGTAAGCGTCACTTCCAGAGCTGGGTGGCAAACACTACAAGAATGCCGATGGGCGCCACATAGCGCATCAAGAACAAGGACAGGGTAAACAGCAGCGGATTACGGATCGACAATTCGTCGCGCACCGCATCACGTCCCATCACCCAACCGGCAAACAGCACGAAGCACAAGCCACCGAGCGGCAACATGATCCGCGAGGTGAAGAAGTCGATCACACCGAAGAAGTCCAGACCGCCCGCCGCACCCCATTGGTAGAGATGGAACAGCCCGCCTTCGTTCACGAAAAATTTGGCTTCCTTCCAGATATTGAAGGAAAACACCGTGCCCAGACCGACGAACCAACAGATGAAGGCCAGCCAGAACGTCACCCAGCCGCGGCTGATTTTGGTGCGCTCAACCAGATAGGCGACCATCGGCTCAAGCAGGGAAATTGCCGAACTCCAAGCGGCAATCGCCACCAGAACGAAGAACACCACCCCCATCAACTGGCCGAAAACCACGTTACCGAAGGCAAATGGCAGGCTGACGAACATCAGGCCCGGGCCTTCGCTAGGGTTCAGACCGCCGGCAAACACGATCGGGAACAACGCCAGACCCGCCACCAGCGATACAAAGGTATCGAGCAACGCCACACCCACCACGGTGCCGGACAGCGAGGCCTCCTTGGTCATGTACGCGCCGTAGATCATGATCGAGCCGACGCCCACGCTCAGCGAAAAGAACGCGTGCCCCATGGCAGGCAGCAAGCCATCGAGGACTTTTTCCGGGTGGAAATCGAACATGAAGTGCACACCTTCCATGAAATGCCCGGTGGTCATGCTGTAACCCAGCAACACCAGCACCATCACGAACAGCAGCGGCATCATGATTCGCAGGCTGCGTTCAAGCCCGGCAACCACGCCTTTGGCAATCACCACGGCCGACAGCAGCATGAAAACTGTGTGCCAAAGTGTCAGGCGCCAAGGGTCGGAGATGACATTGCCGAAATAAGCGCCGACCTGCTCCGCCGTGGCACCCTGGAAGTCTCCACGCCCCATGTCGATGATGTAATCCAGCGACCAGCCGCCGACCACACTGTAGAAAGACAGGATCAGCAGTGCCGTGATCATCCCGGCAAAAGCTCCCCACGACCACTTGCCCGAATGCCCGGCCTCCAGCGCCAGCACCTTCAAGGCGTTCGCCGGACTCTGCCGTGCACGCCGGCCAATCAGGGTTTCAGCCAGCATGACCGGGACCCCGATCAGGGCGATGCAGGCCAGAAACATCAGCACGAAGGCGCCGCCACCGTAGACCCCGACCATGTAGGGGAACTTCCAGATGCTGCCCAGTCCCACGGCCGAACCGGTCGCGGCGAATATGAAAACCCAGCGGCTAGCCCAACTGCCGTGGACAGAAACCTTGTCTGTCGACATCGAATATCACGCCCAAGCATCAGAAAAAGAGGCCGCATTGTCCGGGATTCACTCAACCTGCTCAAGCACGCAGCATCACCGTAGCCGAGGACCGTTTATCTCCATATAATGCCGCCCCTATGGCTAAACAGAAGAAACACCCAACAGGGACCATCGCGCAGAACAAAAAGGCGCGACACGATTACTTCATCGAACATCGGTTCGAGGCTGGTCTGGTCCTGGCCGGCTGGGAAGTAAAAAGTCTGCGGGCAAGCAAGCTGCAACTGGTCGACAGTTACGTGCTGCTCAAGGATGGCGAAGCCTGGCTGCTGGGCAGTCACATCACGCCGTTGATGACCGCCAGCACCCACGTCATCGCCGACCCGACCCGCACCCGCAAACTGCTGCTCAACAAACGCGAGCTGGAAAAACTCGCCACTGCCGTGCAACAGAAAGGCTACGCCTGCGTCTGCCTGTCCTTCTACTGGAGCAAGCACATGGTCAAGTGCGAGATTGCTCTGGGCAAGGGCAAGAAGGAATACGACAAGCGTGACACCGAGCGCGAACGCGACGCCGGTCGTGAGCTGCAACGCGCCGTGCGCAACAAGGGCAAGGAAGAATAATTTTTCCTGCCTTTAAAGCGTATTCGCAAGCAGGTCGAAACGTCGCACCGTCGCTCCCACCTTGGAATGCATTTCAAATGTGGGAGCGAGCCTGTTCGCGAAAACTATCGCAGCATCAACACACAAACAACTGATCACATCCCCTTGCGCCGCTCCGCCCGGGCCACGCGCTGAACCTCTTGGCGCACTTCCTCCAGCACTTCCTGCACATACAGAATGTGCCGGCTGGAAACTTCTCGCGCCTGTTCCGCACGCCCCTCGACAATCGCCAGGTACAGCTCCCGGTGCTGAGAAATCAGCATGTCGCGAGTTTCCGTACGCTGCTTGTACATGCCGCCAATGTTCGTCACCACGTTGCGCTTGAGCAGATCGAACAGCCCGCGAATGGTGTGCAGCAGCACCGCATTGTGGCTGGCTTCGGCGATCGCCAGATGAAACTTCGCATCCGCCGCGCCTTCCTCCACCCGACTCACTTCGTCATGCCGCGTATAGCAATCCTGCAGCTCGTTGAACGCTACAGTCAGACGCTCGCGATCCACATCGGTAGCGCGCAATGCTGCGTAATAGGCGCACGATGCCTCCAAAGTGTGCCGAAACTCCAGTAAGTCGCGCTGCGCCTCCGGATTGCTCTCAAGCAGCAGTAGCAGCGGATCGCTGAAGGTCGAACCGAGGGTTTCCACCACATAGTTGCCACCGCCCTGGCGACTGACCAGCAAGCCCTTGGCCGCCAGCTTCTGAATCGCTTCGCGCAATGACGGACGCGATACGCCGAACTGCTCGGCCAGCGCTCGCTCAGCCGGAAGCCGCTCACCGGACTTCAGCGTGCCCTCGAGGATCATCCCCTCGAGTCGCTCGACAATATCGTCAGACAAACGGCGCTGACGAATCTGATCAAACCCCATAACTCATTTCTCCACGATCCCGACCGCTCGCCGGGCTCTCTATTCTGGCCTATCAGCGCCCCGTCGACACCTGCCAGACAGCATTTACCCGAGCGGATCAGATGTCATCTACACCGCTCATTCGACAAAAGTTTCAGGGCGACAAATTGACACACCGATATCAAGGCTTTTACCCTAGCCAACAGCGATTGTAAATTGGTATTACCAATTAACCAAGAACGCTGACAGTGCCTGACCAACAACAATTAGGGGCCACCCCATATGCAAACCTGGCAACAGTTCTATACCCCGCTCGGCAGTCTCGGCGTCTCCGCACTTGCGGCCGTCATTCCTATCGTTTTCTTCTTTCTCGCTCTGGCGGTGTTCCGCCTCAAGGGGCATGTGGCCGGCAGCATCACGCTGGCCCTGTCGATCGCCGTAGCGATTTTCGCCTTCCACATGCCAGTCGACATGGCCTTCGCCGCCGCCGGATACGGCTTTGCCTACGGCCTGTGGCCGATTGCCTGGATCATTGTTGCAGCGGTATTCCTCTACAAACTGACGGTCAAGAGTGGTCAGTTCGAGGTCATTCGCAGCTCGGTGCTGTCGATCACTGACGACCAACGTCTGCAGGTGTTGCTGATCGGTTTCTGCTTCGGCGCGTTCCTGGAAGGTGCCGCCGGCTTCGGCGCGCCGGTAGCGATTACCGCTGCGCTGCTGGTCGGCCTCGGGTTCAACCCGCTGTACGCCGCCGGCCTGTGCCTGATTGCCAACACCGCGCCGGTGGCGTTCGGCGCCCTCGGCATTCCAATCATTGTTGCCGGGCAAGTTACCGGCATCGACGCGTTCAAGATCGGCGCCATGACCGGCCGCCAACTGCCACTGCTGTCGCTGTTCGTGCCGTTCTGGCTGGTGTTCATGATGGACGGCCTGCGCGGTGTGCGTGAAACCTGGCCGGCAGCGCTGGTCGCCGGCCTGAGCTTCGCCGTGACCCAGTACTTCACCTCGAACTTCATCGGCCCGGAACTGCCGGACATCACTTCGGCCTTGGCCAGCCTGATTTCCCTGACCCTGTTCCTCAAAGTCTGGCAGCCAAAACGTACCGCAGGCGCGCAAATCGCCGGCGCCACGTCGAGTGCAGCAATCACCGCCAGCGTCGGCGGCTTCGGCCAGAAGCGCACGACCGTGGCATCGCCCTACGGCCTCTGGGAAATTTTCATTGCCTGGTCGCCGTTCCTGATCCTCACCGTGCTGGTAACTATCTGGACCCTCAAGCCCTTCAAGGCGATGTTCGCCGCCGGCGGTTCGATGTACGCCTGGGTGTTCAACTTTGCGATCCCGCACCTTGATCAACTGGTGATCAAGACCGCTCCGATCGTCGCGACACCAACTGCCATACCGGCCGTGTTCAAACTCGACCCGATTTCCGCGACCGGCACAGCGATTTTCTTCTCGGCGCTGATCTCGATGCTGGTACTGAAGATCAATTTCAGAATTGGTCTGACCACATTGAAAGAGACCTTCTACGAACTGCGCTGGCCTATTCTGTCGATCGGCATGGTGCTGGCCTTCGCCTTCGTCACCAACTACTCGGGCATGTCCTCGACCATGGCCCTGGTACTGGCGGCCACTGGCGCGGCGTTCCCATTCTTCTCACCGTTCCTTGGCTGGCTGGGCGTGTTCCTCACCGGCTCGGATACTTCGTCCAACGCCCTGTTCAGTTCACTGCAAGCCACCACTGCCCACCAGATCGGCGTCAACGACACCCTGTTGGTGGCGGCCAATACCAGCGGCGGCGTGACCGGCAAGATGATCTCGCCACAATCGATCGCCGTGGCCTGCGCTGCGACCGGCCTGGTGGGCAAGGAATCGGATCTGTTCCGCTTCACCCTCAAGCACAGCCTATTCTTTGCCACGATCGTCGGCCTGATCACTTTGGCTCAGGCCTACTGGTTCACCGGCATGCTGGTGCACTAAACCTACAAACAACACGGAAAAAACCGACGCCGGTTCGTGATGCCGGCGTCAGCAATTCACACCCGGTCTGTAAGGCTGCTGAAAGCCACACGCTCTATATTCAGCTGCCTCAACGGACGGATAACCGGGACCACCCGGAGACACGCCTGATGAGCGAGCTTTTTTACAACGCTGTGCCAAACGCGACCCGCGTTGCACCGCCACTGCCCGAACCTCGGCAGTACCCCAGCGAGAAACCGTCGCGGGTTTACCTTTTCGGGACGTGCGTGGTTGACCTTTTCTACCCCGAAGCCGGGATGGACGCGATCCACTTGCTGGAGCGTGAAGGGATCACGGTCGAGTACCCGCAAGGGCAGAGCTGCTGCGGGCAACCGGCCTACACCTCGGGTTACACCGAGCAGGCGCGGACGGTTGCGCGCTCGCAACTGGCGCTGTTTGCCGGGGATTATCCGGTGGTGGTGCCGTCGGGTTCTTGCGCGGGCATGCTGCGCGAGCATTACGCCGACTTGTTCAAGGACGAGCCGCAAACGTTGAAACAGGTTCAGGCCCTTGCGGCCCGCACCTATGAACTGGCCGAGTTCCTGCTGTTCGTCTGCAAGGTGCAGTTCAAGGACAGCGGCGAGCCGGTCAAAGTCGCGCTGCACACCTCGTGTTCGGCACGGCGTGAAATGAACACCCACCTGCACGGCCGCGAGTTGTTGGCGCAGTTGAGCAACGTGGAGCGGGTCAACCACGATCACGAAAGCGAATGCTGTGGCTTCGGTGGGACATTCAGCGTCCGAATGCCAGATATTTCCGGCGCGATGGTGGCTGACAAGACCAAAGCGTTGAAGGACTCCGGCGCACATAAGGTGTTGAGCGCCGACTGTGGCTGTTTGATGAACATCAACGGCGCATTGGAGAAACAAAAAGAAGCGCTGCGCGGGCAACATCTCGCCAGCTTTCTGTGGCAACGAACCGGAGGTGCGCAATGAGCACTTCCGCGATTATTCCTACGGTCGCCGTAGAAGAAGATTTCCGCACCCGGGCGCACAACGCTCTGGGCGATGCGCAGTTACGGAACAACTTCCGCACTGCCATGGATTCACTGATGACCAAGCGGGCAGCGGCTTTCAGCGATGCCCACGAAAGAGAACATTTGCGTGCCCTGGGCAACTCGATCAGGGCCCGCGCGCTCTCCAAGTTGCCCGACCTGCTCGAGCAACTGGAACAGAACCTGACCCGCAACGGTGTGACAGTGCACTGGGCGGAAACGGTGGACGAGGCCAATGGCATCGTCTTGTCGATCATCCGCGCTCACGAGGCGCGGCAAGTGATCAAGGGCAAATCGATGGTCAGCGAAGAGATGGAGATGAACCATTTCCTCGAGGCTCAAGGTGTTGAATGCCTGGAGTCCGACATGGGGGAATACATCGTCCAGCTCGACCACGAGAAGCCTTCACACATCATTATGCCGGCGATCCACAAGAATGCCGGTCAGGTCGCGTCCTTGTTCCACGACAAACTTGGCGTGGAATACACCAAGGACGTTGACCAACTCATTCAGATCGGTCGCAGCGTCCTGCGGCAGAAGTTCTTCGAAGCGGACATCGGCGTCTCCGGTGTCAACTTCGCCGTCGCCGAAACCGGCACCCTGCTGCTGGTGGAAAACGAAGGCAACGGGCGCATGACCACCACCGTGCCACCGGTGCACATCGCCGTCACCGGCATCGAAAAAGTCGTGGAAAACCTGCGCGACGTGGTGCCGCTGCTGTCGCTGCTGACCCGTTCGGCGCTGGGCATTCCGATCACCACCTACGTCAACATGATCTCCGGCCCGCGCAAGGAGCATGAACTCGACGGCCCGCAGGAAGTGCATCTGGTGCTGCTCGACAACGGTCGCAGCCAAGCCTTTGCTGACAGCGAGCTGCGCCAGACCCTCAACTGCATCCGCTGCGGCGCCTGCATGAATCATTGCCCGGTCTACACCCGCGTCGGTGGTCACACCTACGGCGAGGTTTACCCGGGGCCGATCGGCAAAATCATCACCCCGCACATGGTCGGCCTGGCGAAAGTCCCTGATCACCCGAGCGCTTCGTCGCTGTGCGGTGCCTGCGGTGAAGTGTGCCCGGTGAAAATTCCGATCCCGGCAATTCTGCGCCGATTGCGCGAAGAGAACGTCAAAGCCCCGGACGCGCCGCATCAAGTGATGCGCGGCCAGGGCAGCAAGTATTCGCGCAAGGAACGTTTCATCTGGAACGCCTGGGCGAAACTCAACAGCTCGCCGACCCTGTATCGACTGTTCGGCTTCTTCGCCACGCGCCTGCGTGCACTGACGCCAAACAATGTCGGCCCGTGGACGCAAAACCATAGCGCACCGAAACCCGCCGCCCGCTCACTGCACGACATGGCCCGCGAGCATCTGGCCAAACAGGGAGACCGCTGATGAGCGCCAAGCAAAATATCCTCGCCAAACTGCGCAACAGTCTGACCGGCGCCACACCGATTGCCGACGACTTCGACGTCGATCTGGTGACGCAGCCTTACACCTACAGCGCCGAGCAACGCATCCCGCAACTGCGCAAACTGATGGAAGCGGTGCACACCGAGATCCATCTGACGACTGGCGCAGACTGGCCGGCGTTGCTCGCGCAATTGCTGCGTGACCGTCAGTTGCCGAGTCTGCTGATCGCACCGACTACGCCCCACGGTCAACGCATCACACAACACTGGGCGAACCATCCTGATCTGCCGGCACTGAAATCCTACGAGCGGCCGATGGAGGAGTGGAAAGCCGAGCTGTTCAACGACACCCCGGCCAGCATCACCGGCACCCTCGGCGCCATCGCTGCGACCGGCAGCCTGATCCTCTGGCCAACCCGCGAAGAACCGCGGTTGATGAGCCTGGTGCCACCGGTGCATTTCGCCCTGCTCAAGGCCAGCGAAATCCGTGACAACTTCTATCAGGTGCAACAGGAATTCGAGTGGGCCCAAGGCATGCCGACCAACGCACTGTTGGTGTCCGGCCCGTCGAAAACCGCCGACATTGAACAAGTGTTGGCCTACGGCGCCCACGGCCCGAAAGACCTGGTGGTGCTGATCCTGGAGGACCAATGACGTTACCGGCGACTTTTCTGCGAGATGCGCAACAACTGATCCCGGCCGAGCGCCGTTTTGATGACCCGTTGTCGACCCTGGCCTTCGGCACCGATGCCAGTTTCTATCGGCTGATTCCCAAACTGGTGATCCGCGTCGAGTCCGAAAACGAGGTGGTGGCGCTGCTGAAACTGGCCCAGCGCGATCAAGTCCCGGTAACCTTCCGCGCCGCCGGCACCAGCCTTTCCGGGCAAGCGATCAGCGATTCGGTGCTAATCGTGCTGGGGGATAACTGGAACGCCCGCGAGATTCGCGGCCAGGGCACGCAGATTCGCCTGCAGCCGGGCGTCATCGGTGCACAGGCCAACGCGTGGCTGGCACCGTTCGGACGCAAGATCGGCCCGGACCCGGCGTCGATCAACGCCTGCAAGATCGGCGGCATCGTCGCCAACAACGCCAGCGGCATGTGCTGCGGCACCGCGCAAAATACCTATCACACGCTGGCCGGGATTCGTCTGGTGCTGGCCGACGGTACGCGCCTCGATACCGAAGACACCGCCAGCGTCGCCGCGTTTCGCGAAAGCCACAGCGAACTGCTGGAGCGCCTGGCGACGTTGGGCCGCGAGACCCGCGCCAACGCCGAACTGGCCGCCAGAATTCGCCACAAATACCGTCTGAAAAATACCACTGGCCTGTCGCTCAATGCTTTGGTGGATTTCGACGAGCCTGTGGATATCTTGAGCCACCTGCTGGTCGGCTCTGAAGGCACCCTCGGCTTCATCAGCGCGGTGACCTACGACACAGTGATCGATCACCCGAACAAGGCCTCGGCACTGATCGTGTTCCCGGATGTGGAAACCTGCTGCAACGCGGTCACCGTGCTGAAAAGCCAACCGGTGTCGGCGGTAGAGTTGCTCGATCGGCGCAGCCTGCGCTCAGTGCAGGACAAACCCGGCATGCCGGATTTCGTACAGCACCTGTCGAACAATGCCTGCGCCCTGCTGATCGAATCCCGCGCAGCCTCTTCCTCTTTGCTGCAGGAGCAACTGGCACAGATCATGGCGTCGCTCGCCAGTTTTCCGGTGGAAAAACAGGTCGACTTCACCGAAGACCCCGCCGAGAACGCCAAGCTCTGGGCGATCCGCAAAGACACCTTCCCCGCCGTCGGCGCTGTGCGTAAAACCGGTACCACGGTGATCATCGAAGACGTGACCTTCCCGGTCGAACAACTGGCCATCGGTGTGAACCGCTTGATCGAGCTGTTCGACAAACATTCCTACGATGAGGCGATTCTTTTCGGACACGCATTGGAAGGCAATCTGCACTTCGTCTTCACCCAAGGCTTCAACAACCCGGAAGAAGTCGCACGCTATCAAGCGTTCATGGACGACGTTGCACAACTGGTGGCAGTGGAGTTTGGCGGATCGTTGAAGGCTGAGCACGGCACCGGCCGCAACATGGCGCCGTTCGTGGAACTGGAATGGGGCAGCGACGCCTATCAACTGATGTGGCAGCTCAAACGCCTGCTCGATCCGAACGGCATTCTCAACCCTGACGTGGTGCTCAGCGAGGATCCGCAGATCCACCTCAAGCACCTGAAACCGCTGCCGGCAGCCGACGAGATTGTCGACAAATGCATCGAATGCGGCTTCTGCGAGCCGGTTTGCCCCTCCAAAGGCCTGACCCTCAGCCCACGCCAGCGCATCGTGATCTGGCGTGACATTCAGGCGAAGAAACGCGCGGGTGTCGATACCACCGAGCTGGAAAAAGCCTACGAGTACCAAGGCATCGAAACCTGTGCGGCCACCGGGCTGTGCGCGCAGCGTTGCCCTGTCGGCATCAACACCGGTGAGCTGGTGAAAAAGCTCCGCGCCCGTCACGCCACGCATCAGAAAACCGCGGACTGGATCGAAGGAAATTTCGCCAAGACCCTGCAAGGAGCACGCTTCACCCTGCACGTGGCCAACGGCGCACGGATGCTGCTCGGCGCACCGCGCCTGGCGAAGCTTTCCGCGACCCTGACGCGTTTGTCCAAAGGTCAGGTGCCGCTATGGACCAACGCGATGCCGCAACCGGAAAAAGCTATGCGTTTCAGCCCGAGCGTTTCCGACAACCGTCCGCGCGTGGTGTATCTGGCAGCGTGCGTATCGCGGGTCATGGGCCCGGCGGCGGGAGACAAGGAGCAAATGTCGCTCTACGACAAAACCCGTGGCCTGCTGGAAAAGGCCGGTTACCAAGTGGTCTTCCCGGAGAACCAGGACAACCTCTGCTGCGGTCAGCCCTTCGCCTCGAAAGGCTACGCCGAGCAAGCCGAACACAAACGTCAGGAACTGATCAGCGCATTGCTCCACGCCAGTCGTGGCGGGCTCGATCCGATCTATTGCGACACCAGCCCATGCACCTTGCGCCTGGTGCAGGACGTGGGAGATGCGCGCCTGGACCTGTACGACCCGGTGCGCTTCATCCGTACGCACCTTCTCGATCGCCTGGACTTCACGCCGCAGGACGCACCGATTGCGGTCCACGTGACGTGCAGCACGCAACATCTTGGCGAGAGCCAGGCGCTGATCGATCTGGCGCGCAAATGCAGCAAGACCGTGGTCATCCCCGAAGGCATTCACTGCTGCGGGTTCGCCGGTGACAAGGGCTTCACCACACCGGAGCTGAACAGCCATTCGCTGCGCACCCTCAAGGATGCGGTGCAGCATTGCAGCGAGGGGATTTCCACCAGCCGCACCTGTGAGATCGGCCTGACGCAACACGGCGGCATCGACTATCACGGGCTGGTCTATCTGGTGGATCGGGTGACCCGGGCCAAGGCCAGCTGAAGAAAAATAGAACCCTTGCGCGCGACCGTAGTCCACAGAACAGGCCCCGAAAATCGGGGCTTTTCCTCCACTCGGTTGCCCGTCCTGACGGCCAGCGAAGTCTGGATCCCTCAGTTCAAGGAGATACACATGAAACGTTCTGTACTGTTAGGTCTGTTCGTTACTGCCTCGATGCTGGCCTCCACCTCGTTCGCCGCCGGCAAACCTGCCGACCTGTGCGATGCCAATATCCAGACCATCAACAATGCCAAGGGCCAACTGGCCTCGTCGCCAGAACTGAGTCAGCGTGCTGAGGCCAGCGTGAGCAAGGCACAGGCGCTCAAAGCCCAGGGCAAGATCGATGACTGCGTAGCGGAAACCCAGCAAACCATCCTCGAATTGCGCAAAGCCAGCGGCACCAACAACTGATCAAGGCCTCGGCCAACCTTCGGGTTGGCCTTGCCGGCCGTTTGGCGTACACTGCACAGGCTTGTTGCCTCACATGATGTACGAGGCAATGAGTTCGGGGCCGATTAGGATTCGACGCCGGTGACGAAACTTTAGGTGCATGCCGACTTGGTAACAGAAGTCGTAAATCCACTGTTGCAACTACTTATAGTTGCCAATGACGACCAATACGGTGTTGCTCTCGCTGCTTAATTGCAGCTGACAATGCTCCTGGTACCTTCGGGTCCAGCAATCATCAGGGGATGTCTGTAAACCCAAAATGATTGTCATATAGAACAGAATCGCCGTGCAGTACGTTGTGGACGAAGCGGCTAAAACTTACACAACTCGCCCAAAGCACCCTGCCCGTCGGGTCGCTGAGGGTTAACTTAATAGACACGGCTACGCATGTAGTACCGACAGCGGAGCACTGGCGGACGGGGGTTCAAATCCCCCCGGCTCCACCACTTCATCATCTAAAGACGTCCACGGACGTCTTTTTTTGTGCCTGAAATCCAGTGAATACGGGGGTTTCAGCTCTTTTTTGGGCTTTGGAGGATTTCTGAGTTCCAGGCGCTTTGGTATCCCAGGTGGTATCCCGGACTACCAAATGCTATTTTCAGGATACCAAAACGGTGCTGGAGGTAGCCCCATGCCTACTAACGCAACCCGCCTCTCCGATCGCCAGCTCAAGGCAGTCAAGGCAACTGGTAAAGACTTCGTCCTCAGCGACGGCGATGGCTTGCAGCTTCGAGTACGCGCGAGCGGCTCGATGATGTGGAATTTCAATTACCGCGAGCCGTTGACCAGAAGCCGTATCAACATGGCGCTTGGTCCATACCCCGACCTCTCGTTAGCCAACGCCCGCAAGAAAGCCGCAGAGGCGCGTGAGTTGCTTGCTTTGGGCACTGATCCCAAAACCCAGCGTGATGAGGTAAGGCAAGCCAAACTTGCTGAGACTGAACACACGTTCGAGAAGGTGGCCACTGCCTGGTTCGAGCTGAAGAAAGACTCCGTAACCAAAGCCTACGCCGAAGACATTTGGAGATCGCTGACGCTTCATGTTTTCCCAAGTGGATTTAACACTAACGCTTCGCCTACTCGTTAAAGGCCCAGACCAGCACCACGTCCCCGCAGCCACTCCTTCCGGTCGCGATAGTCGGGCAGCACTGTTGGCGACGACGCCGAATTGCCCTATGTGCCGAGGCAGACTGCCCCGTCTCCAAACCTGCACAATTCAGCACAGACTAGAATTCGCGAGAAATCAGACTGGTTCAGTTAAATCTCGGCAACTGGGTTAATTCGGCGTCGGCGCCAACAAGCAGCCTTTACTCGCATAACTCAATAGGGCCCGGTTGCATCATTATCGTCTATGAGTGTCTCATCGCCATTATGCGCAAGAAGTTGCGCACTTTTTTCTCGAAAACGCCCTTAAACATCGCTAAACGCCAACCCCGTCGTGGCCTCCAGCCGAGTGCGCAAGAAGTTGCGCAGTACTGCGCAACTTCTTGCGCACTTTGTGGAGTGTTTTCCCTTGAAAATCACTCAAGCGATCGAAAAACATCGGCCATCCCCCGGTTTACCTGGCCTTCACCTTTTCTGGCACGGACATTGATAACAGTCATGCACCCACCGGGCGATTTCGCCTCTAGGGCACCCTAAATTTTTAGCAAGGAGCACATCCATGGCTACACCAGCGTACATGTCCGTCACTGGCGAAAAACAAGGCCTGATCACTG